>JALWON010000297.1 GCA_027083475.1 Sulfurimonas sp. | reverse complement strand
ATTATTTAATAAAAATATTACTAAATTTCAATAGTAAATTGACAGTTGCACAAGTTTCTAAAATAATTAAAATTATTAGAGGTATATAAGATGAAAAAAATGACAGATTCACAGTATAACGAATTAGACGGATGGAGAGCTACACAGTTTAAAGACATTGCAAAGTACGGATTATTCGACACACTTAATCCTGTACTACGCACAGAGAGCAAAGCTTTTGAGTTCGGCTCTTTGTTTCATACGCTGGTATTGGAGAGAGAAGAGGTTATAAACAGATATGCGCAGCCTCTTGACAGACCACGCAGAAGCAATGCAGATAAAGAAGCTCATGCAGAGTACGCAGAGGCTAATAAGGATAAAATTATTGTAGATGCTAAAGATATGCAGCTTGCAATCGAAATGAGCGACGTTGTACTAAAAAGATACGGAAAAATCATTGAAAGAAGCAAGAGAGAGCTTGTTTTTGAGCATAGTATTGACAATATTAAGCTAAAAGCCAAAATTGACATTTACGATGAAAAGAGCGGTTTTATAATTGACTTAAAAAGTACAGCAGATGATTTAAGAAAAGTAACTTCAAACAGTTTTGAATATGGGTATCCTCTTCAATCAGCATTTTACGAAACCGTAGTAAATGGAAATGGTTTAAACTATACTAATTTTGGCTTTTTATTCGGAAGTAAAAAAGATAAAAGAGCCTTATTGTATGAATGTGATTACAATTTTATGGAGTACGGAAGAGAAGAGTTTGCAAGAGTATTCGGATTAATACAGGCATATACAAATAGCGAAGAGATAGTTGATGCAGTAAAGAGCTTGAGCCTACCAAATTGGTATTTAGAAAAAAATAATTTAATATAAAAAGGATTTATTATGACGGAGAAAACACAATTAAATGAGATTATTGTAAGAGAAGAGCCACATGAGATTTCAGAATTAGAAGTGAGTGAAAGAATGTTTGCATTAGAGCAGAGAAAAGCACAGGCAATGATAAGCGGTTCTATC
>JALWON010000296.1 GCA_027083475.1 Sulfurimonas sp. | reverse complement strand
AAATTATACTTATTACTGTTTGAAAAATTGGGTTCTTCAAAACATCCATTATCGTATTTTGCTTATACAACACTCCCTCTAAAGCACTGTCTTTTGCATTTGTCATTCCTAAAAGTCTATAAATATTTGCGATATTATATATTTTAAGTGGGCTTATAGTAGCAAAAGGAGCACTCTTGTCATAAGCAAGCTTTTGCAAAACTTTTGCCTCGTACAACAAGGCTTCACGGCTTTTATGCTGTGTATTGTATTTTTCTAAAATAACATCTACACTCTCCCCTATGTGTGCAAAAGCATACTCCCACCCTTTGAGGGTTGCTTTTTGAAACTTTGCTACTACTTGTGGATGCTTTTGCAGATATGCTTGTGATGTAAAAAGAATATTGGCGTACATATCAAATCCATAATCAGCTGGATCAAAAAGTGTAAAGTCTATCCCTCTTTTTTTCAACTCATAGGGTTCGTTAGAACGATAGACAGTCATTAAGTCTGTTGTTCCATCTACAATAGAGTCAATATTAAAACTATGTTGTAATATAATATAATCTGATGGTTTGATACCATGTCTTTGCATCATAGCAGAGAATGTAGCAGTAGAGACCAAATCAGAATCTAACATAATCTTCTTGTTTTTAAAATCTTTTATACTTTGTAAATCTGCTCTTTTTTTCGAAAGAAGCACACGAGGAGAGTGTTGAAAAAAGGCATTGAGCAGAAGAATTTTTTTGCCCTGAAGTGCTTCAAGTACAACAGAAGAACGCCCTACTCCAAAATCTGCTTTTCCATTGAGAACATCATCAACTATATGCACAGAGAAATTAAACTCTTTGAGAGAAACATCTAAGCCCTCTGCCTTATAAAAACCTTTCTCTTTTGCCATATAAGTAATAAAGCAAAATAAATTTCACAATTGGACTAAAAAATGCTTGTAGCAGAGTATGAAGATAAAAGATGAAGAACTATTAAAAAAATTAAGATATTTGAGCAAACATGGAGAGAGCTTACA
>JALWON010000295.1 GCA_027083475.1 Sulfurimonas sp. | reverse complement strand
CGGAATACGACAAAAGGCAGGTGGCACGTTTAGGGCTCAGCTTCGCCGTTGTAAGTTTCCGCTCCGCGGGAACTTACAACTATTTTATCAACGAACATTGTAACACAAAAAACCTCTATATTAAAAATAAATGAACATGGAAAATGTTAGCTAATTTACTATTTTTATTGCATTTTGCCATATTTTCAATGATTATCTAAAATATTGACTATCATTCTTAAAAATAAAGTGTGTTTTTATTACATAATTGGCTGATATTTAAACATAGTGTTCATTTATTTCTCTAAAATAGTAATAAAAACACAGTTTGTTCCTTAAAAATAGGAGAAAATCTTATGCATATTAAGAAAAAATTACTCGATATTGTTCGTGAGAAGATTCGCTTTAAGCATTATAGTATTTCTACTGAAAAAACATATGTGCACTGGATTAAACACTATATTTTTTTTCATAATAAAAAGCATCCTATAGAAATGCAAAAGGATGAGATAGAAGAGTATCTTACTTTCTTAGCAACAAAAAAACAAGTGAGTCCAACTACACAGAACCAAGCATTTAATGCTATTTTATTTTTATACAAAGAAGTACTTGGTATGAATACTGCCGAGTGGAACATACAAGCCCTAAGAGCACAAGAGAGAAAACATATTCCCGTAGTTCTCACAAAGGATGAAGTGCAAAAAATATTGCAAAATTTAAGTGGTATATATAAACTTATGGTAACACTAATGTATGGTTGCGGACTTAGAATGAATGAAGTTCTAAACATACGGCTAAAAGATGTGGACTTTGGTTTTGAAAAGCTTTATATCTGGGATTCAAAGTCTTTAAAAGATAGAACGGTTCCATTGCCTCTAAAGCTAAAAGATGAACTACAAGTTCAAGTGAATAGAGTGGAAGATATACATAAGGCAGACTTATCAAATGGTTTTGGGAGTGTTTTTTTACCATTTTCATATGAAAAAAAATATCCAAAAGCAAAATATGAAACGAAATGGCAGTATCTCTTTCCAATGAAAAACATATCAAAAGATCCAAGAAGTACTACACAAAGACGCCATCATATACATCCACAAACATTAGGAAGAAACATAAAGGTAGCTGCACAAAAAGCGAACTTCAACAAAAGAGTGACTTCACATATTTTTAGGCACTCTTATGCTACTCATCTTCTTCAAGCAGGCATAGATTTAAGAAGCATCCAAGAGTTATTAGGGCATAAATCTGTCGAGACAACTATGATTTACACACATGTCGTCTCTGAGATGAACAAAACCAAACTCATAAGTCCATTAGACTTCTAAAAGGCAAAATAATGATAGAAAGATTTTACTTAAAAGATTACCTTAGTTTTAAAGAGACTGAACTAAACTTAAACACAGGTTTGATTGTTTTTACTGGACCTAGTGGAAGTGGAAAATCAATCTTAATGAATGCCATACTCGCTTCTGTTGGAGGTGCAACTTGTGATGCCACTTTATGTGAATCGAGTGTTACTTGGGATATAGATGAGGAGAGTTGTGGAATAGAAAATGATGAAATGAATGTTTTTAAGCATATTAAAAAAGAGAAGTCTCGTTATTTTATAAACAATCAAAGTCTTTCTCGTAAAGCGATTAGTGCCATAGCAGCAAACTATTTACGACACTTAAGTTTAAAAGATTTTAGTGATTTTGAGAATGCAAATTTACTCGAGATCCTTGACAATAGAATCAGTCTAAAGTCTAAAAAAATTTTCAAACTCAAAAAAGAGTATAAACAAACTTTTCAAGAGTATAATAATGTACAAAAAGAGCTCCAAGCTATAGAGGAAAAAGAGAAAAAAATAGTTGAACTCAAAGAGTTCGCTGCATTTGAGATAAAAAAAATAGAAGATATCAACCCAACTGAAGGTGAAGATGAAGAATTATTACTTATCAAAAAAGAGCTCTCTCGTAAGGAAAAAGTACTCGAATCTTTAGAAGCAGCTATGGAAATATTTCGCAGTGAGCACCTTGTGTCTTCTGCTTTGGAAAGTATAGATGTAGAGAGTGGATTTTTTGATGATGCCATGAATGAACTTCGTGCACATTTTGATACAGCAACAGAAAAATTTTCTGCACTTGATGAGATAGATGTAGAAGAAGTTCTCAACCGTATCGAAGATTTAAGTGGCCTCAAACGCAGGTATGGAAGTATTGCAGAAGCACTCGCATATAAAAGACAAAAAGAGATAGAACTTGCACAATATGAAAATATAATGATAGAAAAAAGTGATTTAGAAGAAAAGTACAAAATACTTCAGACAAGCATTCAAGATCTAGCACAAACATTAACAACGATGCGTTTCAAAGAGTTGCCTGCTTTTGAAAAAGCTTTAAATACTTACTTACAAAACCTTTATCTCAGAGATGCACAACTGAGTTTAACAAATGATGCATTAACTCCTTTAGGATATGATGCACTTAGCATAGAGTTAAATGCAACACCACTCAATAAAATTAGTACAGGAGAATTTAATCGTCTGCGTTTAGCCATTCTTGCTTTAAAATCTGAGTTTATGAGTCAAAATGGTGGAGTGCTTATGCTTGATGAAATAGATGCAAATTTAAGTGGTGAAGAGTCTATGAGTGTTGCAAAAGTACTTCGTAAACTCTCAAAATATTTTCAAATATTTGTTATTTCTCATCAACCACAACTCACATCTATGGGAAATCAGCATTTTTTAGTCTATAAAGATGGTACTATTTCAAAAACAAAAGAGTTAAATTTTCAAGAAAGAGTTTCTGAAATAGCGAGAATCATTAGCGGTGAGAACATTTCAGAAGAAGCGAAAAAATTTGCTCAAGAACTTTTAGAGGCAAACCAATGATAATAGACACACATATTCACCTTGATGATGAACGATACAAAAATGATTTAGAAGATGTTCTGAGCCGTGCACGAGAGGGTGGAGTACAAAGATTTATAATTCCTGGGGCAGATATACAGACACTTCCGCGAGCAATTACTATAGCAGAAACACATGATGATGTCTTTTTTGCAGTAGGTGTCCACCCTTATGACAAAGAGCAGTTTGATACACTTGATTTTGAGAAGTATGTTCATCATCAAAAATGTGTTGCGATTGGAGAGTGTGGACTTGATTACTTTCGGCTTGAAGGTTCTAGTGAAGAAAAAGAGCTTCAAAAACAGGAGCAAAAACGAGTGTTTCGTGCACAAATAGCACTTGCACAAAAATACAAAAAACCACTCATAGTACACATTAGGGATGCTTCTCATGATGCAAAAGTGTTGATGCTTGAGGCAAATGCTGGAGAGGTTGGAGGAGTCCTTCACTGTTTTAATGCTGATGAAGAGTTACTCTCTTTGGCAGATGAAAATTTTTACTTTGGTATAGGAGGGGTACTTACCTTTAAGAATGCAAAAAAGCTGGTCGATATTCTGCCAAAAATACCAAAAGAAAAATTGATTATAGAAACAGATGGTCCCTATTTGACACCAACACCGCATAGAGGAGAGCGCAATGAACCACTTTACACAACATTTGTAGCACAAAAAATGTCTGAACTTTTAGAGATACCCTTAGAAAACATTCATAACAATACAAGCAAAAATGCTTCTAAACTGTTTAATATTTTTTAGTATTAAACAGTTTTAAAAATCTACAAAATATTTACAATACTCTTTAAAGCATTTTTAGATAAAATAATTCAAATTTATTATAAAGAAAATCATTTTATGTTTAAATACCTTTTTTTGTTGCTATTATCGTTATCTTTAGGTGCAAATTTAACACATCAGTCAAATCTCAAAAAAGAGCTCTCTTTATTGGAATCATTTGATATTCAACCGATATTTCTCTATGATCCCGTAATGAACGAAATGAGAAAAAAGGCATGTGACTTACACAAAGAACGCCATTTTTTTAATGCGATGGAGGATGCTTACCTTTATATTCCTGCCATTAAAAACATTCTAGCAAAATATAATGTTCCACAAGAATTTCTCTACTTGGCAATGACAGAATCAAATTTTAAAATCAAAGCATTTTCTCATAAAAAAGCTTCAGGTTTATGGCAGTTTATGCCGGCAACGGGGAGACATTACCATCTCAAAATTGATGATTATGTTGATGAGAGGCGAGACATTATCAAATCCACTCAGGCTGCGGCAAAATATTTACGTGCTTTACATAGACGATTTCACAAATGGTATTTAGCGGCGATAGCATATAATTGTGGAGAAGGAAAACTCAATCGTGCTATCAAAGAGGCACAAAGTGATGAGCTTTCAGTGCTTTTAGATACAAAGAAAAAATATATTCCAAAAGAGAGTAGATTATATATTAGAAAAATTATTGCATTGGCATTAATTGGGACAGATGAAGAATTTTTACAGTCAAGCGAATATGGTTAC
>JALWON010000294.1 GCA_027083475.1 Sulfurimonas sp. | reverse complement strand
TATCTCATTTTGTATGAGAGGCAAGACTTTATCACTTATCTCTGACAGGTCATTTACATACATGCTTGATGCTGTACTTCTTTCCAGTGTCCTACCTATATGTGATTTAAATCCAAATTCACTGTATACCATCCAATCAATTCGTTTATTGATGAGGTCTTTTAATTTTTCTGCATCTTGTAAATTGTCTGTTTTAACTAGATTATCATACTCCCATCGCCACTCCATATCTGGTGCAATGAGTGTAGATACATACTGTTTATCATTTTGAAACTTATTTTCCCAATAACTAGAGACGATGCTTCCAAAATCTTTGAGTGCCACTTGCCCTCCATAGGCTACTAAAGCCTGTTGCATGGCAGAACGTAAAGTAAACTGGTAGCTTCTTGCTCCAAAAAAGCCTGCTCTTTGTGCAGCATCTTGAACAGAGTCCGAGAATGCTATGAGTTTTTTATCATCATTGTAGTAACTTGCAAAGTCTTGTCCTATGAGTACAGAGGTCAAGCTTGCCGCACGTGAACCTAAAATAGTCAATGCATTTTTTGCATTACAAAAAGGGCAATGGCTATGACTTTTTCCATTACTCCCAATATTGTCATTCTCATAGACCTTGATGCCATCCTCATCTCTCTCTGCAAGTTCTTGACCACTTCTACTTATCTGGTAGACACGTCCTTTTAGGTTTTCTGGTCTCTTTTCTACAGGAAAGATGAACGTTACTCTACTGTCCTGACTAAAGAATGCGGGGTAAAAAAGGTCAAGATCACTCATCAGTTGTGCGTTGCCATCTTTTTTGACACCACCCCATCCAGTTGCATGACAGTCCCTACAGTGTATCACAGGGTAGTGTAGTTGTACTTCTTCTGGTTTTAGGTCATCTGAGTAGGTGAGTGTAGGTTGTTCATCTATTGAAGCAACCATACGTGCTAGTTCTCTTAGCCAAAGTTGCACTCTTACAAAAAGAAATGGTGGATATGCATTCCCAACTTTTTCATTCTTTGCCCAAGATGTTAATGCTAACAATGAGTTAATCATATGTTTAAAGTATGCATCAGAACTTTTTATGGGTATTTTTCGTATAAATGCGTTGATGATCTGCTCTCTAGATTTGATGCTACCATCTAGTGTGTTAAGCAGTAACTTAAAGAAGTAAAGATCTTTGAGTTTTCTTCCCAATTGTACTTTAAACGCATCATCATTGACTTCATTCACTTCTTCGTTAAACCAGAGTAGGTACTACGTACGTATGTAGGCATCCACATCTTTATAGTTTTTGTAATCAAGTTCATTAAGTTGAGATAAATGTGGAACAGTCACTATGTCATCATCATGCCCTTCAAAAAATTCATCAGGGCTTATCCTGTACTCTTCTACGACAGAGTCTTCATCAAAAGTTGCGTTAAATACATCCGAAGCAAAATCTCTAATCTCTTTTGTCCCGTCACTACCTAAGGTTGCAGATGTTCCTATACAGGCAAGGTCATCTTTTTTCACGCCTAGTTTGGCATAGAGTCGTCTCAGAAGTGAAGCAAGGTCTGTTCCTTGTGCCCCATCAAACGTATGTATCTCATCAACAGCTATAAATTTGAGTATATCTGTATCTATATTGTGTTTCCATATCTTTTGGTCACGTGGTCGCATAAGCATAAAGTCTAGCATCTTATAGTTAGTGAGCAAGATGTCTGGTGGATTATCACCCAACAACTCTTTATCGGTAATAACATACTCTTTAGTCATACTTTTATGAGGGTTCTCTTCACCACTTCCTATGTAAAGACCTACACGTGTTCCTCCAAGAGATTCAGTACTCGAAATAGCTTTGGCAAAACGCTTTGCTTGGTCAGTTGCCAGTGCGTTCATTGGGTAGATGATAATGGCTTTGATACCTTTTTTATCTCTATTTTGGTAGCAGTAGTCAAGTATAGGGTACATAAACGCTTCGGTCTTACCAGAACCTGTTCCTGTAGCAACAAGTGTAGGTTGAGGTGTATTGCCACCCAGTCGTTTAAATGCTAATTCTTGATGGTAAAAAGGTTTAAAATTTTGGCTCAGAGTATCGGGAAAATAGTGTGCTGTTTCATCTCCCTTTCTAAATGGCAGGGCAACAGAAATGTAAGGACCTTTAAATAACTTTCCATCTTCATTGACAAAGCTATCCATCATGTCGAAGAAAGCAGGGGTGCTACTTGGAAAAGTAGTACTTAAAAAGTCTTTAGTCCCTCGTATGAGTTGTGATGAAATGACTGAAGGTATCAAAATGCCATCCTATCTGTTAAAAGTTTAAAATAATCTCTAGACCAAAGGTCCAATACAGAGGGGTCTTTTACAAATACTTGTACATCTTCTTTGGCTTTTTCTATGTCTAAAGTATCGATTCTTTCTTTCAACAATGTCTTTAGTTTCTCTTCTGTAAGCGTATCTTTACTATCCCAATTTCTGCTTTCTTGCATTCTCTCTTGAAGATGTTCCAAGTTTACTTTTACGCCTCTCTTGACATACCACTCAAAGTCATACCAGTCTCTTCCTTTTACTCTTGTTTTCCAGTTTCTAAACAGAACTGCATGGAGTTTTCCTGCATAAAGGTTCGGCAGTGTCATTGCCACTATGTTGAATGTTGTGGGCAAAAGCAGTGTATGTGCTTCTGTTTGAAATTTTAAAGGTGGATTGGTATCAACTTCAAACTTTATTTTGAGTTTCTTCCCACTATGCACACCACCTAATATATTTGAAAGATCATCTATCTCTATATCTAAAGTATGTATGGAGGTGTCATTTTTCAAAAAGGCAGATTCTATATCACTCTCTTGGGTTTTGGTCTTTTTACGAAGTGTCATCTTGATGCCAAGTGCTTCAAACTCATCTATGACATAAGGGAAATAGGTCTCTATGTCAAAGCTAGGGTCTTTACTCAAAAGTGAAAAGTCCATATCTTCTGAAAATCTATCTAACCCATGAACGATACGCAGTGCGGTACCACCATAAAAGGCAGCTTTTTGAAAGAATCCACCACGGTATAACCCCAAAAGGGCTATCTCTTGATAGACTTCTTTAAGTGCATTTATCAATTCATCTTCACTCTCTATCTTATATTTTGAGAGCATTTGTTCTATAATGTTCATCTAGCCATATCCTTTAGCACTTTATGTAAAAATTCTACTTTCTTAGACTTGCTTATCTCTGCATACTTTTTAACGATATCTAAATCGAAGTCAACTAACTCATCTGTATCTACCCTCAAATCTTCTTCTATAAACAGAAGCATGGCTTTTTTGGAGCTTATTTTTACGCCTTTGGTGGTAAAAACTTTATCACATAATGCTTTTTCTTTCCCTGCCATCATAAAGTTACCCTGTTTAGACGAAACGATCTCCACGCCCAAAGCAAAAAGTGACTTGTCTATATGCTTGTAGCTAAAGGTACCATAGGGAGTAGAAAAGGTTTTAGCTCTTTTAGTTGTCGCTGAGGTGACTTCCATGACGCTCTCGGGTGTTAACCCATGGTAGTAGAGTGCATACTCATAAGAGATGTACGAGGGTCCTAACAGATTGTTAGCTATGATCTCTTTTGAGATGAGGGTTTTGACATAAGGTGAATGATAGACATAAAGTCCCTTTTTAAGAGAGGTTAAAAGCCCTTGTTGTTTCATGTACTGTATTTTATCATTGATGTATTTGTAGCCATTCTCTGTTAGTAGGTTTTTGATGGTAGCATAGTCAACCAAAGGATATTTCTGTAAATATTTTTCAATGGACTGGTTCAAAACATATCCTTTATGTACCTAAAATAGGAATTATTTCTATTATCTATGCTTTATTGTATGTTTTTTAGGATTATAGTTGAATTAAATGTTGGTTGTTTCTATAAAATGTATTTTAGAAAAACGATTACAGTTCTAGTAAATTTTTTAGTGTAGTTCTTCGATTGTCATTATTTGCCTCTTCTTTCAAAATGTATACATTTGCTCTCTAGTCGTTCCAATTCTATGGCTTTGCCATGGAATAGTTGGTTTATGTTGATTGGTAGGTTCATAATATTCCTCTTTGTCTAATATACTTGGAAACTATCTTTGCCACAGATTAAACAAACTGTAGGCATCTCATTTCTATCTTCATACATTTTTTTCTTACTATGTATATCTATGCTAGATGGGCTTGATGAACTATTTGGATGACTGTGCCAAGTGCCCAACTGAGTAATCATTCCAGCAGAAGATTTTTCAATAGATTTTAGTTTTTCACTTAAACCTTTAATACCAGAATTAAATTTAGTTTTACCTCTCTCGCTATCTTCGGGGGCTTCTATTTGCCCTGTAATAACTATTGAACCCTCTGAACAACCCAAAGAATTCATCTAATTTCAAATATTATAGCACCTAAAAAAATAAATTTCTCATTTTTAACTATTTTTCTCTGAAATTA
>JALWON010000293.1 GCA_027083475.1 Sulfurimonas sp. | reverse complement strand
TTTTTAAAAGCTTCTACAAATAGACTCTCAGAGATACAAGTAGAGTTCTCTTCACAACATGCAGTTGGTGTTGTCATGGCGAGTGGAAACTACCCTTATAGTAGTTCTACCCCTGCTGAAATCATTCTTGATGATGTGAAACATGAAGATATTGCAAACAATACACATATTTCATTTGCTGGTGTAAGCATGGAAGATGATGTTTTATATGCAGACGGTGGACGTGTTTTAGTTTGTGTTGGTTTAGGCGATACAATTAAACAAGCTCGTGACCGTGCCTACTTACGCTGTGGACAAGTACACTTTGCAGGTAAAAAACTTCGCACTGACATTGCTTACCAAGCATTATAGGATTAGGATTGGACGAAAATATAGAAACTATTTTACATAGAGAGCATCTGAGTTTAGCATCCATACCAAAACGGAGTCTTGCATTTTTTATTGATGAGACACTGCTCTCTTTTTTACTCATTATTGCTTTATGGGACTCTTTTTCTGCTGCCCAAAATGTAAATGAGATGATTAATATTACCAATAGTTTTCTTTTAGAGTATATGTTCTTAAAAATTGTCTATCAAGCTTTTTTTACTATGCAATACGGTGCAACAATTGGAAAACTCTTAGTAAAAATACGGGTTATAGAACTAAAAACTCTCTCAAATCCAAATGTACTTGTCTCTTTAAATCGTGCTATATTTCGCATCATTAGTGAAATGTTTTTTTATCTTGGGTTTTTATGGGGCATCCTCCAACCCTCCAAACAAACACTTCATGACAAAACAGCAAGGACATTAGTTATCAATGCTTAAATTACTCCTTTTTCTTTTTTTTCTAACACTCTCTCTACAGGCTCAAGACAAGGTAGAAATTTATGCTTCTACAATGCAAACACAAAACAATATCGTTACAGCAAATGATGGTGTAACAGTAATCTATAAAGACTACTTTTTAACTGCGAAAAAAGCCAAATATGATAGAACAAGTGGAGAATTAGAACTATTTGACAATGTTACAGTAAACAATAAGGG
>JALWON010000292.1 GCA_027083475.1 Sulfurimonas sp. | reverse complement strand
AAGTAAATGCCATACCCCCACCAATGAAAATTTTATCGACCTTTGGTAAGAGATTGATGAGTGCTTCAAGTTTTCCAGAAACTTTACTCCCTCCAACGATGGCAGCAAAAGGACGAACTGGCTTGTTCACAAGTTTACCAAAGTAATTAATCTCTTTCTCAAGTAAAAACCCTGCACCTTTATGCTCTGTATCGAAAAACTTTGTAATCCCTTCTACTGACGCATGGGCACGATGGCTCACACCAAACGCATCATTGATGTAAAAATCTGCCATAGAAGCTAAAGTCTCTGAGAGTCTTGCATCATTTTTTGTCTCCCCTGCTTCAAAACGCAGGTTCTCTAAAAGAAGCACTTCATGGCGTGGCAACTCTTTTGCTTTTTTCAAGGCATCTTCCCCAACCACATCATTGGCTATCTCGACATGGCGTTTTAAAAGCTGTTGCAAACGCAAGGCAATAGGTTTGAGAGAGTACTTTTCTATCACCTCGCCTTTTGGACGACCAAAATGTGAAGCTAAAATCACAGCACAATCTTTATCTAAACAGTAGTTTATACTCGCAACCGCAGAGCGAATACGTCTATCATCTGTAATGTTTCCAAAATCATCCATTGGGACATTGAAGTCACAGCGTATAAATACCTTTTTGTTTGCTAAATCTAAATCTTTTATGCTCAATAATTTCATCTTTTTTCCTTCTTTATTTGCTAATATGTATCGCCATATCTAAGAGCCTGTTGGAGTAGCCCCACTCGTTGTCATACCAAGCACGAATGCCGAGCATATCTTCACCCATCACCTGAATCAAATCTTCAGCAACAATAGCACTAAAGGCTGAACCCACAAAATCTTGCGAGACTCTTTTGTCTTTATCTATCAGTAAAAGCCCTTTATAGTCTGTTTGTGCTTTTTCATTGAAAAGAGCAATGACTGCTTCTTGTGTTGTTTTTTTTGCAAGATGTAAGGTTAAATCAACCATCGAAACATCAGGAGTAGGCACTCGAATGCTTGTGCCATCGAGTTTTCCTTTAAGCTGTGGTAAAACACGACTCAATGCTTTTGCTGCTCCTGTTGTTGTTGGTATCATGTTTATCGCGGCTGCCCTTGAGCGGCGGATGTCACGGTTGTGTTTGACATCTAAAAGGTTTTGATCATTTGTGTACGAGTGAATCGTGGTCATCAAACCTTTTTCAATCCCATACGCCGTATCTAAAATACTTGCAATAGGAGCTAGACAGTTTGTCGTACAAGAGGCATTGGAGATAATCGCTTCTCCATTATATGCTTCATGGTTTACCCCCATCACAAAAGTAGGGGTGACACTATCTTGTGTTGGTGCGGAGAGAATCACTTTTTTGGCACCTTTTTCTATGTGTGTCTGGACAAGTTCTTGTGTGAGAAAAAGTCCACTGCATTCTAAAACAAGCTCTGCCCCCGCAGCAGCAAAATCAAGATTTTTTGGGTCACTCTCTTGAAATATTTGTATTCCCTCAAAACTCGCATCACAAGAGCCATGCACAGAGTCATACTTCAAAAGGTGCAACATCATCGCTTCATCAGCCAAATCATTAATAGCGACAACTTCAATATCATCGCGAGTCAGGGCTATACGCATAACCGCACGCCCTATTCTCCCGAATCCATTAATTGCAATTTTTAAAGCCATCTACACCACCTAAATTTTTGTATGTAATTTTATCAAAAATTAGTTATAATTCGCTTTAATGGATACAATAGCACTCTTTGGTGGCTCTTTTGACCCGCCGCATCTTGGTCATGTCGCGATTGTTGAGGCTTTAGAAAAATTAGACTTTATCGACAAAATCATCATAGTTCCAGCCTTTTTAAATCCTTTTAAAACAAAAACTTTTGCTTCAAGTGAGCAAAGGTTGGCATGGTTAGAATGTCTCTTTGAGACAAAAAAAAAGGTATGCATAGAAAACTATGAGTTAGTACAAAAAAGAAAAGTTACATCCATAGAGACAGTGGAGTATCTTTTACAAAAGTATGCAAAGATTTATTTTGTCATTGGCGCCGATAATCTTGCAAACCTGCATCAATGGCATCGATTTGAAGCTTTAGATGAAAAAGTCACTTTTATCGTCGCAAAGAGAAACAAGATTGCTATACCAAAACAGTATATGACATTAGATGTAGATTCCCCTATCTCTTCTACCATGTTAAGAAAAAAACTCGATACAAAAAAAATTTCAAAAAAATGTGCAGAGCAAATCGCACACCATTACAAGGAAAACAATGCAAAATAGAATACAAAAAATTATAGAAACACTTGACAAACACAAAGCAGAGTCCATCGAATCTTTTGATTTAAGAGAAAAAGATTATTTCGTAGATTATGCCATTATTGCTTCTTCTTTAGGACAAAAACATACAACAGCACTCCTTGATCACATGAAAAAAGAGCTCAAACCTGAAGAGACTTTCAATTATGTTGAGGAGAGTGGTGACTGGGTTGTTGCAGATTTGGGCGATGTCCTTGTGCACATTATGACTCCAGAGTATAGAGTCAAGTATGATATGGAAAGTTTTTTATCTTCCCTAGCGAACGGCAAGGAGGGGGAGTCTGAGGTAGTTCTCTAACATATCTTTGTAATGATAAATTGCCTCAACATACCCTACAGGTTCACTCCCTCTCGCACAGCCATATTGTAGCTTGCAGTAGTACTTTTCATCTGACAAAAGTGGTAATACCTCTTTTATGCCAGCCCAACTATTTGGGTTGAAGTGCAATCTTTTTGCTAATTTTTGGGCATCATATATATGCCCCATCCCCACATTATAAGCAGCCAAAGCAAAACGCACTCTATCTTCTCCTTTGACCTCTTTTGGAACAATTTTGAGCATATATTTAATATGGCGTGTTCCACCCCAAATGCTCTCCTCCGGATCTAAACGATTTTTTACTCGCAAGTTTCTTGCTGTAGCATTTGTCAGCATCATTAAACCCTCAACCCCTGTAAAACTTCTCGCACGCGGATTCCAATGTGACTCTTGGTAGGACATTGCAGCTAAAAGTGTCCACGGTATATGATACTCTTTCGCATATTTTTTAAAGTATTTTTCATAACGAATTAAACGTGTTTTCATCCGCTTATAAAACATTTTTGTTCTATAATTACTACTCATAGCAATGTGTGTATAGTAGTATTTCTTAAGCTTTTGGAGTTTTCCGCTTTTTTTGTATGATTGCAGCCAATCTTGCATATTTTGCGAAAGTGATGGCTCTTTTTTGGGGAGCACCCATGCTAACTCTTGGTGTTCACTAATTGCAAATGCCGCGGTGAGATTGGAAAATTCATGCAGATTTTTGAGGTAAATATTGGAATTTGCCACCGTACAATCAACAGAGTGGTCTGCTACCTCTTCAAGCAACTCTTGTGTAGAAGTCCCCTGTGCATACTGCACACTCAAATCATAACCATCATCTACTAATGATTGCAGGGTCTGGCTATGACTTGAGTCTTCTGTCACCATAATATGAAGTCCGGCGAGCTCTTCTATCTTACGAGGAATTTTTTTCTTTTGGACAATTTTACGCGAGCAGACAACTTCCTCTTTGACTTCCAAATAAGTTGGTCCAAACAACAAGGCTTTTTGTCGACGCTGCGTTTTTGTAATCCCTGCGGAGATGATGTCAATCTTTTTATTGTTCACCCAAGAGAGTGCCTCTGTTGTAGATTCCACTGGTGTGATATCGAGATCAACATCCAAATAATCCGCATACTCTTTAAGGAGTGCATACTCAAAACTCTCTTTGCCATCGAGTAAAACAACATGGAGGCGTTTCTCTTTTTGAATCTTTGCTAAGAGAGAATGATTTTTGAGCTTTTTTTCCCCATTAAACGCAGAGACACTCACAAAATACAAGGCACCAAAGAGTACTACAAAGACAATGCTCACAAAAGAAATAAGATATTTATTCATGCAAATATAAAGCGGTTTATCCCATTTTCATACTCATACGCAAGCACTTGATTATGCACTTTTAACAATGAATCGACTAAGTAGAGTCCTAAACCAAAACTATTTTTAGAAGGATTGTCTTTTGTAAAGGGTTCTATATAGTAGTAGAGCGGATGCGATAACTTTTCCCCTTTATTTTCAAAGCAGAGTTCCCCATGCATCATCACAATACGAATATGTTGATCAGGAGAGTACTTCATTGCGTTGTCTATCATATTTTTTATCGCTGTTGTGTAGAGTCTATAATTGAGTGTGACTTTCACATCCCCTTGTACCGCAACACTCACATTCTCAGGTTCAACCATTGCCATGTCAATCGCCCCATCAATGACATCAACAAGGCGATACTCACTAAATTCACTCTTATCTTCTATGCTTGTTACCTCTTCTATAAGAGCAAACTCTGTCACCAAAGCTTCAAGACGAGAAAATATAGAGCTAAAGCGCTTTTTTTGTTTTTCAGAATCTAACATCTGTGTAGCGATTGTCCCTTTTGCAATAGGTGTTTTGAGTTCATGCATTA
>JALWON010000291.1 GCA_027083475.1 Sulfurimonas sp. | reverse complement strand
TCTATATTTGAGAGGATAGAAAAAAGACCAAAAAACCAAAAGAAAACACCCATGGCAATCGATGCTTTGAACCTACTCCATCCAAATCTATCTATAAAGTACTGCACCATTGGTTCCACAAGTGAGACCGAGGAGGTGAGCCCTGCAAACGCAAGGGCAATGAAAAACATTACAGCAAAAACATTCCCTAATGTTCCAAGCTCATAAAACGCAGCAGGTAAAGAGATAAATACCAAACCTGGACCCTGTGCAGGACCTGAACCGTACTCATACAAAAATGTAAAAAGCATTAATCCTGCGACAATGGCAATAGTGGTATCTAAAAAAACAACCCAAAAAGCATTCTTCACAAGGTTTGAGTTTTCCTCCATGGAAGCAGAGTAAGTCATAATCGCACCCATCCCAAGACTAAGTGTAAAAAAAGCATGACCAACGGCAATCACAAAGGCATTTGAGTCTATCTTAGACCAATCGGGTGCGAACATAAAAGTAACTGCCTGAGAGAAAGTATCTAAGCTTGTTGCATACAAAAACATCCCTGCTAAAATAAGCATGAGTGCTGGCATCAAAAAGAAGTTCATTTTTTCAATTCCCCCTTTGATGCCCTTTGTAAGGACATATGTTATCCATATAAATGCGATAGTATGATAAAAAATTTGTGTTAGAGGATCGCTATGGAGCATTGCATTGAAAACTGTTTCTGCCTCTTGTACACTTGAAGGAAGCTCTGTTAAAGAGGTGACAATATAGTGAAATATCCAGCCAATAACAACAGAGTAAAAAATCATAATAAAAAGACCAGCAAGTGCTTGAAAACCACCAAATTTCCATTTTTCTTTATGGGAAGGTGCTAAAACTTCAAAGGAGCTTACTGTGTCCTTTTTCCCAAGATACCCAATGAGCATCTCTGCAATCATAATAGAAAAACCGATGAGTAAAACAGTAAGAAGATAGACAAGCACAAATGCACCGCCACCGTACTCCCCTGCTATATAAGGAAATTTCCAAATGTTTCCGAGTCCGACAGCACTCCCT
>JALWON010000290.1 GCA_027083475.1 Sulfurimonas sp. | reverse complement strand
ATCACTTCCTATTGCAGGCACACCACAGGCAGCAGCCTCAATCACCACATTACCAAAGCCCTCCCTATAACTTGGTAAGCATAAAACATCTACTGCCGCCAAATAATCCTCAGGCTTATCAGTAAAGTCAATAAAGCGCAATCTTTCTTTATACTTATCACTTACTCTATTTTCTATTACTTTGCGCAAACAAGCCTCATCTTTACCAACCATAAATAAGTATAATTTATCATGTTGACCTGCCAATTGATTAAAAGCTGAAGCCAAATCGATTACTCCTTTTTCTTGATTTAATCTCCCCATATAAAGAATAATGAAGCTTTGCTCCATGACCCCTAAATCCTTTCTAATACGATTTCTTACTTCCTTATTTGCCCTAAACCTACCCAAATCAACACCACAAATTGAACCACTGGCCAATACTTGCGACTTATAAGCTTTTATCACACCTTCTTGAATTAAAAATTGACGCTGTGATATGCTATCCACCAGTAAATGCGTAGCGGATAAAGCTAAAATACTATCCATTGATTTTAACAAAGCCCTTAATAAACCTGTTTTACTTGCCCATACCTGACCAGTAAATGTATGCACCCTGAAAGAAATGCCTGATATTTTGCCTGCTAACATAGCCAAAAGACCAGCCTTTGGTGTCACTGAATGTACCAAGTCAAATCTGTTTTCCCTAAAAATGCGAATTAACTGAAACAAAGCTCGTAAATCAGCGATTGGATTAATCCTTCTCTTGATTGCAACAGGGATGATTCTTGGTACAAAAGAATCATATTGAATCAAGCTTGAGCTTCTCTTATCAAAAATAAGTGTCACCTCATAATACTCAGATAACGCTAAAATATGCTCCTTTAAAAAAGCTTTAATCGTCATTTCACTGGAAACTACAATACAGACTTTCTTTTTCATATTACACTCTAGCCCGAGAGCAAAAGAGACCCCTTGCAAATACAGTAATAACACGTTTTAAATACTTCAACTTGGAAAAAGAAACCACCGCAATGTATGTAGGATAACTTATCTTATTCAATTGATACAACTTCTCAAAGCACTCTAAAACACCCTGTTCCATCTTCGATAAGTCCGCACTTAAACCAGCACTTCCGTATGGTGGTTTATATAATGAAGCCAGCTTCATATTTAATCGCGCAACTTTAAAATCAGAATATATGGCACAAAGCCATAGAAAATAGTCCTCAGCATACTGTTTACCATTTTCAAAGCGTAAAGAACAAGAACGACGCAACATCACAGTTGGTGTTGAAAAAGGGTTCTTCATTAACATGCCATTTTTTGTTATTAAAGTAGATTCTATCCTCTCAACATCAGTATTAATGCATCCTCCCTGATTTCCATACCAATCACAAAAGTGTCCGCAAATAGCAATCTCGGGATTTTTTAACATCCAATTGTACTGAATTTTTAATTTCTCTGGATGCCAAGTATCATCTGCATCGAGAAAAGCTATAAAATCATAGTTCGCATTATCCCAACCTGCATTTCTTGCTGAAGCAACTCCCCTATTCTTTTCAAAGAGAATTAATTCAATGTCAATAATGTGCGTTAATTTTTCTTGAACCCTTAACATAGCTTGTCTAGTGGCACCATGATCTGATGACCCATCATCAATCATAATAATCTGCTTTGGTAATAAAGTTTGATTACGAACTGACTGCACAGCCCTTTCAATAGTATCTGCACAACAATAGCATGGAATAACAACAGCTATCTCTCCTCTCGAAGGTTTATTCACTCTCCCATCCCATCAAAAACTGTTGCACATTTTTATCAGTAGGTTGAAAAAAATATTCTTTTGCATATTCCCTTGCTGTTTTCATACCCTTTTCAATATCAGAATCACTCATAATTTCCCATTGTTTAACCAGCTCGACTAACGCATCAGGTGTACATACTTGCCAATGCCAAAAAGGATTGTTGAGCACAGGGTCTGGATCTATCACATCATTCAACCTTAAATTAATAACGGGCAACCCATACATCATAGCTTCAACAGCAACTGTAGAAGATACATACACACATATATCAGCCCAAAATATATTATCTTTCAAGCTTGTTCCAGATAAATCTACACCATTCTCATCTAGCCAAGCAATATCTTCTGTGGGCAATAAAGCTAAGGGGAACTCAGGATGAGGTCTCACGCCAAACTTAATGTTGGGGTATAAATCACGCACTTTTTTACAAAAAACAATAGATTCCAATAATTCCATTTTACTGGATGATAATGGCAACAATATCCGAATATGAGTATCTGAAGATTTGGGAAATGGCTTAATAGAAGGAGGGAAAGACTGCCTTAAAGCGCTACCTCTCTGTAAAACTCCATGTGGATAATTACCATTTTCCTGCAAAAAGTTTCTTGTAACTTCACCCAATGTAATAATTTTATCAGGTAGTGGCGTTGAAATACTTTCATTTTTTTCAAATAAAAGTGTAGTGTGCCTTCGCGTAACTGAACTATGTTGGTAACCCACACAAGCAGTCTGAGGGCTCTCTGAACGCACAGCAAGAAGTATCATCTTCTCTAATGATTTATTTTCATACGGATAAATAATTTCCTTAATCAACCGTTTTCTTATTTTTTTCTTAAATGATTCATGAAGTAGTATGTTATAAAAATATGTACCATTTGTGATATCATTATGAAGAGATTCAATCAATAAATCTCCCAAATCAATACCATCTATTACAAAGCGAAAACAACCAAGCTTATCACTTGAAAATCTTGATAATGTAATATAAAAAGATTTTACAATTTCAGAAAAACCTAACCCTGAAAATAACAATTCAACATTTTTATGATTCTTACACATCGCTAATGCTCTACCAAACCTTCCATGAACATAAGGCATGATGAGGTATGATAGATTTGACTTACTTTTCTTAAGCCGCGTGATTAAATCCCCAAAAAATGGATCTTCTCCAACAGTATAAGACTCATAGATATATGTAATCATCAATACATCAATCGCCTTAAACTCTTTTGTAGGGCTTCGTAAGAAAGCACAACTTCTCAAAGCATGATAAGCATTGCGTACCAAACTCTGCATATAACCTTTAAGCCTTAAAAAGTGCTTCCTTCCAGTTCCAGATAAAACTCTTTTTTGCGCAGGTGAAGCCGCAATAATATATAAAGGCAATTCTGTTTTATCTTGCTTTAAAAACATTTGAATAGCTAAAACCTGAAAAACAGCATTCCCTAAACAAGATGATAAGAAATTTTTTGCTGATGTCGTATACGCCCACCAAAGTAAATCACTATGATTAGCATTTATTTTCCCGAGCTCATCAATAAAAGCATTCTTCCATTTTTCTTCATTCTCAATATAAAATACAGATAATGAGACTAAAGTAAAATTCGATTGTATATCTTCTGGAAGCTCAAAATAAGTGCCAGATAAATCAATAATGTTTCCTTTTCCAGCAACTGGAAACTTATTCGAAAATACAATGTGAGAAGCTATTTTAAATGTCCCCCAATTTTTTTCTCACCTTGAACAGCAGCTATTAGCACACCTATAAGGTTGCCTAAAGCGCATCTAAACCGATTGCTATCTCTTCTGGTAACGCCCAATATCAAATTTAAAATCATTACACCAAAGCTGGCTACCCATGCTTTAAATAGAGATAGACCTCTAGAGCGGTATTTTTTCACAAAATAAAGACGATTTACAATCTGCCATTTCCCTAATAAAACATGTTTGCTGGGCTGTACTGGGTGGTGGTAATGAGCCACCTTAGCCTCAGCAACTAGAATCAACTTATATTGTGAACCCACATTATAACTAAAGTCTATATCCTCCATAAAACCAGTGCCCTGAAACCAATCATCATATTGAAAAGTTTCAACAACAGACCTCCTCCAAACTGTTGCTCCGCCACAAAGCCAATCAACCTCAATCGTTTGTTTGGGAGCCCCAAGCATTGAAGTCCAACCTGTATCTAATACGCGTCCTCGCTTGGTTGCATCCAAACCAAACCATTCTTTAATACGTGTGCCTTTAGGATCCCCTGCATTTGTAATGGCAAACGCAGCCCCCCCTATTTCATTTGTAGCCGTTTCCCAAAACTTTAACATTTTTTCAATAGCATCACTCTCAAGCTCTAAATCATCATCTAGATAACCCGCCAAGGTAATATCATCTCTTAACAAGGCCATGCCTGCATTACGTTGTTTGGATAATGAAGGTGGAAATACTCGGATATAATCAATGGAAAGCTTGGGAAACTCATCCACAACATGTTTGATTACAGGCTTGCTACCATCAACAACAATAATTTGGTCAGGCAAATATGTTTGCGCTTGCAAGCTCGTAAGCATCACTCGCAAATCTTTTTCTCGATCTTTGGTAGGAACTACAAAAGCAATTTTATGCATAAATGATATTTTATTTATAGCGTGCTGATAATGACTCATCTTTAATGTCTTTACCTGCATCTAAATCATATAAATCTGTATTTGAAAGCTTTACAG
>JALWON010000289.1 GCA_027083475.1 Sulfurimonas sp. | reverse complement strand
TATCTCTGTAAATATATCCTCTGCAATTGGCGGGCTTGCAACTTTTTTTGAAATTATTTTGAGTGCCTTTGTCGGACTCTCTATTTTGGTAAATTTTAGAAAAACCTTAGTAGAAAATATGACAGCTGTCTCTTATAGCTGTATTGATTTAGAAGAGTTTCAAAAATTAAATCTTTTTACACTCTTTGGAGCTATTTTTCTTATTATTCCCGGATTTTTAACAGATATAGTTGGGCTTCTTTTACAGTTTGGTGTGGTGACGAGTATGATTGTTAACCGTTATAATGTAAAATCAGGAAAGTGTAACCCTCATTTTGAGACAAATATTCATACAAAGGATTCCGATGTTATTGATGTTGAAATTATTAGCGATAAGCCTCCTCTTCACTAGTTTTACATTTGCAGATACAAGTGATACTATAGAAGATTTTTTAAGTAGTAAATTTAGTAAAAATCCACAACTTAAATCTGTGGATGTGGATGTTGAAAGTAGTAAGCCTCTTGAGGATCTCAAAGGGTGGAATGCTTATATAGTCAATATTAAAGCTGAGCTTAAGGGGAAAACAAAACAAGTCATAGAACAAAAAATGGTTTGGTTTTCCAATGGCAGTGTGATTACAAAAGATTTAACTGATATGCATAGTGGTGATAGTTTTACAGACATCGTCAAGCCAGATTTTAAAAGTAAGTACTATACAAAAGAGCATTTGATTTATGGGAATGCAAACGCAAGACATAAAATAGCGATTTTTTCTGACCCTTTATGCCCATTTTGTAAGGCATTTGTTCCAGGTGCACTCCAAGAGATGAAAAAAGAGCCAAAAAAATACGCTGTGTACTACTACCATCTTCCATTACAGAGAATTCATCCTGCCTCTGTTCCCCTTGTGAGAATTGCACAAGCAGCACAAAATCAAGGTGTCAAAGATGTTGTTTTAAAAATGTATGCCATCAAACTCAATCCACATGAAAAAAATATTAATGTCATTTTGAGTGCTTTTAATAAGGCTGTGGGTGCGCATGTAACACTCAAAGATATGCAGGACAAAAAAATAACACAGCAGATAGCATTTGATAACAAAGTAGCCAATGATTTGATGGTGGCAGGAACACCGACAGTTTATTTGGATGGTAAAATGGATCGAACAAAAAACAAATATAAAAAGGCGCACTAAGCATGAAAAAATTGACAATTGCAACCCGTGTTTCAGACCTTGCACTGTGGCAAGCATACCACATTAAGACAAGAGTTGAAAAAAATTACCCTGATGTAGAAGTTGTTCTCAACAAAATTGTGAGTAATGGGGATAAGGTTTTAGATAAGCCTTTAGCACTGATTGGAGGTAAAGGGCATTTTACGAAAGAACTTGAAGATGCGATGCTTGCAGGAAATGCAGATATTGCTGTGCATAGTTTAAAAGATGTTCCAACCTATATGCCAGAGGGTTTGGAACTTGCAGCTGTGACACAAAGACAAGACCAAAGTGATGTTTTTTTATCGCATACATACAAAACTTTAGAAGATCTACCCCAAGGAGCTGTTGTGGGGACGACTAGTCTGCGTCGGCGTATGCAACTTTTACAAAAACGACCTGACTTACAAGTAAAAGATTTACGAGGGAATGTCAATACCCGTTTGCGAAAACTTGCAGAGGGGCAGTATGATGCGATTATTCTTGCATGGATTGGACTGAACCGTCTTGATTTACTCAAAAATATTCCTTTTACACAAAAACTCTCACTTGATATGATGATACCACCTATGGGACAAGCTGCTTTAGGGATAGAAATAGTGAGTGAGAATGCATTGGCGAGAGAGATTGCAGAGAGCCTAAAAGATGCCGACACCTTTTTGTGTACACAAATAGAGCGGGATTTTATTGCTAAAATTGGGGCAGGGTGTTCGGCACCTGTGGCTTGTAATGCTGTTGTTGATGGAGACAATATTGTTTTAAGAACAATGATTGGATTTCCTGATGGTACACATGTCTTTGAGGAAAAAGTGGTAGCAAAAAGAAGTGAATCGACAAATTTAGGGGTGACTCTTGCGGAAAAAATGATAGCAAATGGGGCTTTAGAACTCTTAAAAGATGCCGAAAAAATCGCTTTTAAAGATGAAATGCCACAGAGAATATAATGCAAAATACCATAGCCCTTTTAAAACAAAAAAATGAACTCAGAGTCATCGAAGATGCTTTAGATATTTACCTAGAAATTCCACATTTGGCGTATGCAGAAGTGAAAAAGCAAGATGGTGGGAAAGCCCTTCTTTTTACACAAGTCATTGATGCTAAAAGTGGAAAAAGATTTGATGAACCTGTTTTGATGAATGTTTTTGGCTCCTATAGACGGTGTGAGCTTCTTTTTGGCAGAACGATAGAGTCTGTTGCAGATGAAATTACAAAACTGCTTCACATGAAACCGCCTGCAGGTTTTATAGATAAAGTTACAATGGCAAAAGATTTATTTGCTTTAAAAAACATTTTTCCTAAACGCTTATCGCAAGAGGGGGAGTGTCAAGAGATAAAATACTTTAATGATGATGTTGATTTATATAAACTTCCAGTGCTGACAACTTGGGAACAAGATGGGGGTCCTTTTATCACGATGGGGCAAGTCTACACCCAAAGTCTTGATGGAGAAATGGTAAATCTTGGTATGTATAGACTCCAAGTTTATGATAAAAATCATTTAGGCATGCATTGGCAAATTCATAAAGATAGCTCGCACTTTTTTGATCAGTATCAAAAAGCAGGGAAGAAGATGCCTGTGAGTATTGCTATTGGTGGTGATCCTCTGTATACTTGGTGTGCAACGGCTCCCTTACCATATGGAGTGAATGAACTTTTGATGTATGGACTTATCACGAAAAAGCCGGCACAATTAGTAAAATCTTTAACCACACCGTTATATATTCCTCGAGATGTTGATTATGTGATAGAGGGATGGGTTGATACCGATAAAATGCGTATTGAGGGTCCTTTTGGAGATCATACAGGGTACTACACCCTAGAAGAACGCTATCCGCTGCTTGAAGTGAGTGCTATGAGCATGAAAAAAGATCGCACCTATTTGGCTACAGTTGTTGGAAAACCCCCTTTAGAAGATAAATATATGGGATGGGCAACGGGAAAAATATTTTTTCCACTGCTCAAAACGACAGTTCCTGATTTACTTGATTATCATATGCCTGAAAACGCAGGTTTTCATAATCTTATTTTAGCAAAAATGCAACCCTTGTATAAAGGGCATGCAAAACAGTTTATGCATGCATTTTGGGGAGCAGGGCAGATGAGTTTTGTCAAACATGCTATTTTTGTAGATGAGAGTGCCCCATCGTTAGAAAATTATGAATCATTTACTGCGTTTGTACTCAACCGTTTCACTCCCAAATCACTTTTTATTACAGAAGGAATTTTAGATGCTTTAGATCACTCTTCTGATGAAACATTAGTGGGTGGGAAGTTAGGACTTGATGTGACAACAACACCAAAGATTGCAGAACCACAACTGTTAGGGGATGCTGAACTCCTTGAAAAAATGCAAGTGTCAGTACCTGAAATTGTTGCTGTGCAACAGTATATGCGCCACACGAAAAACCCGATTACTGTGATAAGTGTCAAGAAAGAAAAATCTATGAAAGAGTGTTTTGCACTTTTAGAGCCTCTGTATGACTATTTGAGAGTTGTTGTTTTTGTAGATGATGCAAAAAATGATGTGCAGAATCCTTATATGTTGATTTGGCGTGTTACAAACAATATGGATGCACAACGAGATGTCTTTATTGCCGGTGATACTGTTGGTGTAGATGGAACAAATAAGTCAAGTATAGATGGTTTTACAAGAGAGTGGCCAGATGATGTGGATTGTACACTGAGTGTTGTGGATGCACTCAAGAGTCGAGGCATTTGGGATTTAGATGATGCAACATTCGACAAGTTTCAACTTGTTTAGATAAAATACAAAACTTTTTAACGAGGAAACGCAATTATGGATAAAATGTGGTCAGGTCGCTTTAGTGCGGGTGCATCTTCGCTTTTAGATGAATTTAATGCTTCGATTATGTACGATAGAAAATTGTACCGTGAAGATATAGAAGGCTCTTTGGCACATGCTGCAATGCTTGCAAAGCAGGGTATTTTAACAAGTGAAGAACTTGTGCAAATTACAGATGGTTTAAACCAAGTACACCAAGAGATTGAATCTGGTGAATTTGTATGGAATATCGCTGATGAAGATTTACATATGGGGATTGAAAAACGCTTGACTGCTCTCATTGGGGATGCTGGGAAAAAACTCCATACTGCAAGAAGTCGAAATGATCAAGTCGCAGTTGATTTTCGTCGTTTTGTCATTCGTAAAAATGGCGAACTTGTGGATGCCTTGAAGCGATTAATGCACGAAATAGTGCTTGTTGCAGACAAACATACAGAGACATTAATTCCAGGAATGACACACTTACAACATGCCCAACCAATTAACTTTGGTTTTCATTTAGGAGCCTATCTCTCAATGTTTAA
>JALWON010000288.1 GCA_027083475.1 Sulfurimonas sp. | reverse complement strand
GATGCCTTGCCTGTGATTGTCCGTGAACTGCAAAGTAAGTATGCAAATACCCTCAAGGTACTTGATGTTATGCAAAATAGATGGAAGCTTCGTATCGGTGTGCGTAGTGATGATGCAATGCTTTATGGAATAATGCAAAAAGCGGCTAGCAGTGTCGATGAACAAACGCAGCTACAGATACTCAATAAATATATGCCTGTGATGTATGAGTCAAAGGAGAACTATACAAAGGTCTATTTTCTCATTTTCTTTTTCCTCGTGATTTTTTTGGTGGGAGTGCTGCTCTATTGGAAGCTTCTCAAATTGAAGAACAAGATACTCAAACAAAAGGATGCTCTCTTAAAAAGTCATAGACTGTTGCGTGAGAGGGAAAAAGAACTCAAGTGTTTGGCAACGACTGACTACTTAACAAAACTCTACAACAGACGGGCATTTGGAGAGATAAGTGATTCTCTCTTCCATCTTGCAAAAAGAGAAAATGAGAAGTTTTCAATCGTGATGCTTGATATTGATGATTTTAAAAAAATCAATGATACCTATGGGCATAAAGCAGGTGATGATGTGCTTGTAATTTTAAGTAATATCTTAACAGAGATGAGTCGTGAGAGTGATGTAGTATGTCGTTATGGTGGAGAGGAATTTATTTTACTTTTGCCAAATACAGATGCAAAGGGTGCTTATTTTATTGCACAGAAGATAAAAAATGCTGTTGAAAAACTTCACTTTACAGTAAGTTTGGGAGTCTCAGAAGTGAATTTGGAGAATGATACTGATGTAGAAGCTGTGATAAAAAGAGCGGATGACGCTCTTTATGAGTCTAAACGTAACGGTAAAAACCGTGTTACGCTTGCGTAGGTGTTAGAGCTTTTCCCAGAAGGTGCCTTGAGGTGTGTCCATCAAATTGACACCAAAAGCTAAAATCTCATCACGGATGCTGTCTGAGAGGGCAAAGTCTTTTGCTCTTTTTGCTTCGTTTCGTTTAGCTATGAGTGTGTCGATTTGCTCTTTTGTCTTTACATCTACTCCAAACTGAAAATAC
>JALWON010000287.1 GCA_027083475.1 Sulfurimonas sp. | reverse complement strand
CACCAAGGCATTGATCGCCTCCAACCGCTTTGCCGAAACTTGAAACTGCCATCTCTGTTTTTGCCAAATAATCTGCTCAAGCTGCACCTGTGGCGACTGTCGCCAAACGGTTTCTGTCGCTTTTAAAAACTGAATCGGCTGCTTTGACTGGGGGCTGCCTGATTGCAAAGCTTGCAACTGTTGGCGAGTCTGCACAGTCAGATTCACAATCCGCTTGACATTGGGGAAGAGCTGATGAAATAGTGTCTTGGCTTGCTGCTGATACAATGCCGCCTGCTGCTGCCAAAGGCGACTTTCCCAATGAACATTCAACAGACTCACCACCAATAAAGCCGCTGCCAAGCCCACTGGCCAACGCCACCGTTTCCAAAACAAATGCTCACCGCTACTTTGCACTCGAAACTTGCCTTGGCGTAAATTCATGGGCAAACGATGCCCTTCAGGGGTGACTAAATCTGCATGAGAACAGCGTTGAATCTGTGTCTCATCCACCTGACATTTTTGCTGAAAGACGGGTAACACAGAGACCTCGCAGGCAAAACCTTGCCATGGACTCTGCCGCACCCACACCCAACCGTCTTGCTCAAAAATTGACCATTGCGACGCATCATTTGGAATTGGCAGTTGAAAAATATCTGGCACCAAAGCTGCCTTTTCCAACCCTTCAGCCTGCAAGGCCTCCACCCACTGCTGCATCCGCACTCGGCTCACCACCGCACACGCAATCTCACCTGAAGCTGTGTGATTCAGCACTGCAATATGCACCGCTTCAATGGGTTCGGCCAGCTGATCTTCAATCGCATAGGGGAGTGCTTGCAACCGCAGCTTGGCATTTTTGCCTGGCACCGTCACCGATAAACAGAGTAGCTGTGCCGTTGGCACCCAGACAATCCCCTCTTCGCCCGCCTTGGCTTGCGGATTGCAGTGCAACCGCCCTTCGAGGTCAAATGCCCCTAAAGCTAAATGAGATTGTGGCGTGTATTGAAGTCTTCCTTGAGTCATAAATTAAGGTCTTAACCATCGCTGTATTAAATAAATATGTTG
>JALWON010000286.1 GCA_027083475.1 Sulfurimonas sp. | reverse complement strand
AGATTTGAATATACAAATTAATCAAATCCCAAATTTTCCGTATAAATATAGGCCATCATTTTATTTTGATGATGAAAATGTTAGAGATATGACATTTAAAACATATACTATAAATTATGAGATAAATTTAAATAAGAATACAATTTTTATACTAAGTATATTTAACCAAAACAAACCGTCTTAGAAGTTCAGATACAACAAAACATAGGAACGCAATAAATTACCTAGCGGAAATTTATGGTTCTATTCAACCGTTATACTCTACAAAAACATTATAAAGGAAACTTGTCTATTATGATAAAAATTTCGATTATACTTTTTTTCGTAGTTTCTATAATATTTTCAACGATATACACACCTCAAGCAATATTACCAACTTTAGAAAAAGTTTTTGACATTAGCATAATAGAAACAAACTCTCTTCTTTTTGGAATGATTTTTACATTAATGATAGTAACACCATTTTATATAATTATATCAAATCATTGGGAAAAGAAAAAAATTATGGTTTATGCTACATTTTTTCTTTTTATTGCAGTTGCAATATCAGCATTTGCAACAAATTTTTATGTATTGCTTTTTAGTAGAATTTTACAAGGCATATTTATACCTGGAATAACTGCGATAATGCTATCTTATGTTCAAGATATATACCCAGATAAACATAGAGGTTTAGGTATGGGAATTTATATGGCATCTACAAGTTTTGGAGCTGTTATTGGACGCTTATTAGCAGGTTGGATAACTTCTTTATATTCTTGGAGAATAGCATTTGCAACATTTGCTATTCTTCTACTCATTGCATTAATCAGTATGATATATGGTTTACCATCAGATAATCAAAAAAATATTAGAAAAAAAATCATAAAAAAAGAAAATATAATCAACTACCTTTTTGATTTAAAAATTGTCTCAATTTTAATAATCCCATCTGTAGTATTTTTTTCATTTATGGCTATAACAACTTTTGCTACATACCATCTAGCTAAACCACCATTTAATTTATCATCAGGAGAGTTGGGAAATCTATTTTTAGTTTTATTAATAGG
>JALWON010000285.1 GCA_027083475.1 Sulfurimonas sp. | reverse complement strand
AAATTATGGAAGTAGGTTTGAGTGGGTTTACTGTTTCACTTATCATGCTCTCAACAACATTTATCATCGGAACATTTTTAGGGATGAAAGTCTTTAAAATGGATAGAGATACTTCTATGCTTACAGCGTCAGGTGCTTCAGTATGTGGGGCTGCTGCAGTTTTGGCAACAGAACCAGTTTTAGAAGCAGAGGGGCATAAAACAGCGGTTGCGGTTTCTATGGTTGTACTTTTTGGAACTATTTCAATGTTTCTTTACCCAGTACTGTATGCGTCTATTATAGAGCCAGCGACAGGCTTTTTACATATGACACCTGAGCAGTTTGGTATTTATGTTGGAGGCACAATTCATGAAGTAGCACAAGTAGTTGCTGTTCCTGCTTCTATACCAGGAGCTCCTGTAGATATGGCAAACTCAGCGGTTATTGTCAAAATGACACGTGTGATTATGATTGCACCGATGCTTATTGTGCTTGGGCTTTACCTTGCAATGCAAGCAAAAAAATCAGGAAGCACAGGGAATGGTTTAACACTGACTATCCCTTGGTTTGCGGTGTATTTTGTTGGTATGGCAGGTTTTAATTCACTCGATTTAGTCCCACATGCAATTGTAGGCACAATTAATCAGATTGATACTTTCCTTTTAACAATGGCGATGACAGCACTTGGTATGGGGACAATCTTTGCAAAATTTAAAGGGCTTGGTCTTGCTCCTGTGTATACAGCAACAGGGATGTTCGTTTGGCTTGTAGCCGGTGGATTTGTGGTGACAAAAGTGGTAACTTCTATCCTTTAAACACTATTGAAATGTAAGGGTGACTTTGGTCCCCTTGCCCTCTTGTGAAGCGACATCAATTTTATAATCATACTCTTTGACAATATTCTCTACAATACTTAATCCCACACCAAAACCCCCTGCATAAGCACTTGCTCGCTCAAAACGTTTAAAAATGAGTTGGAGTTTCTCTTTAGCTATTCCAATCCCCTCATCTTCAATGATAAGTCTCTTTTCATCTAAAGTGATACGAATAGTTGTCTTTGGTTTGGAGTATTTGATAGCATTACTGAAAATGTTGTTGATAAGCATTTTTGCTTTTGTAGGTGCGATGGTGAGGGTACAAGGCTTTATGTTGCACTCTAGGGTAATTCTTTTTTTGTCAATTAACTCTTTAAAATAGCTTACTGACTCTTCTACAACCTTGTCAAATGCTAAGCTCACGGCTTTTTCTTTGGAGTTGTCAAAACTTAAAAAACTTAAAGAGGCATAGATTTCATGGAGTTGCTTGGCACTGATGCTAATGTTTTGCACAATCTTTTCATCGTAAAGTTTTTTGCTTTTGATGCGGGTACTGCTCATCATGAGTGCGGTAATGGGGGTATTGAGTTCATGGGTGGTGTCTTTGACAAACTCTTCTATTTCATGCATTTTATCGCGAATGGGTTTTAAAAAGATGTAAGAGAGTCCTACAGCAATGATAAGAATTAAAAAGGCGGTAATTGTCACAGTATAGAGGAGTTTATTTTTAATGACTTGGATGTTTGAAGTACATTCACTACTCTGCACTACCACATACTCTACACCAAATTCACCTGCTGGTTTTTTTGTGATGAGTGTAAATGCACCATTTTTGAGGTAAAAATCTTTACTAAAGTCGATTTTTTGGTAAACACCCCCATACAACAGGTGTTTGTCTTTGTCTAAAAGGGCAACATCTGCTTTGTTGTAGCTGCCAAGGTGAAAACCTGTTCCTTCCATCTGTGCCCGAATGACTTTTGTGCTCTCTATGTCTGCTATATGGTTCATTTTATAGTAGTTACGATTTTTTTCCATAGAGACTTGGGAGCTAAAAAACCAGTAAGCGGAGAGAAAAAGAAAAGTAAAAGTAGAGATGAGGTAGAGGGCTAAAAAGGAGTAAAAGGATTTTCTTGTGATTTTATTCATAGATATAACCTTCGCCTCGAACGGTAGTAATAGATGCTTTACCGATGAGTTCTCTGAGGGTTCGAATGTGTGAACGCAGGGTGGCATCACTCGGAATCGTATCAAAACTCCAGATATTTTGGGTGAGTTCTTCTGTCGTAATGAGCCGGTGTTTATTTTTGAGAAAATATTCCAAAATAAGGGCATCTTTTGCACCTAAAGAGCTCTTTTTATGTTTGATGATGAGTTCTTTTGTTGTTGGAGAAAAGGCTATATCTTGAGAAATTTGGATGAGTGAAGAAGCATCTATTTTGTAGATGCGTTTTGTGTTACGTATACGAGCATTGAGCTCATCGAGTTCAAAAGGTTTTTTGATGTAATCATGTGCTCCAATCGCAAAAGCTTTTGTTAAATAATCGGTATCGGTATAGGCAGTAATGAAGATGGTTGGGGTGTTGTCACTAAAAGAGCGCAACTCTTTGAGCAGTTCAAGCCCATTTTTCCCAGGAACATTAATATCGAAGATAAAGAGATCATATTTCTTTTGCTCAAGTGCTTCATAGACTTCAGTGCTATCATACGCATAATCAACATCCCAAAATTCTTGTAAATATTCTAAGATGATGTCTGAGAGAACGACATCATCTTCCATGAGTAGGATTTTCATTGCGATGCTTTAGGAGTTGTTTTGAAGTACCATATTGTCAAGATGGACAAAGAGTTGTGCACTCGCTGCCTCCATTGCTTGGAAATTTTTGACAATTTCATCTTTATTTTTTGGATTCATCGCTTCACCCGCATCAATAAAGGCAATGTTTTTCAGCGCATTTTGATGGACAAGGGAGTGTGGATGATCAGCATCTTTGTAGGCTTGTGTCTTGCCAAACTCTTCTTTGCCTTTGCCTAAGTACCATTTACCTAAACGGCATGATTTATGGTCTCCAAAGGCTTGTACTTTGTTTTCTGAGAGAACCGATGAGTATGCATTTGATTTGTAGAGAACATGGTCAATTTTAATGAGTATCATAAAGAGTTTATCTTTGATAAAGTGTGTTTTATGGGCTGTATTGTTAGACGAGTCTTCAAATTCTGCTAAGACTTGTGCAAATTCTTCTACACTCTGTACAGATTTTGTTGCTATGTCATGGATTTCATTTGATTTGCTTTGAATCTCTGTGGTCTCTTGTTTGAGTGTATTAATGGTAACACCAATTTCAGAAGTGGCTTTTTGTGTTCTCTCAGCCAGCTTACGCACTTCATCAGCAACGACAGCAAAACCGCGCCCATGTTCTCCTGCCCGTGCAGCTTCGATGGCAGCGTTGAGGGCGAGTAGATTGGTTTGATCGGCTATATCTTTAATAAGCTCTAAAATACTTGTGATTTCATTGGTTCGCTCATTGAGTGCACCCATATCAGCATTGGACTCCATGAGCATACTTGAGAGGGTTTCAAACTCATCTTTTATGGTATCTACTGCGGAGATACTTTGGATGGTTTTTGTGTTCATAGCCTGTACTGTGTCTGCAACTTCTAAAACATCATCTGTACTGGCAATAAGGTCTTTTTGTACAATGGTAAGTCCTGCTGATATACCACCGCCAACACTATAGAGTGTATCTGTCATCTCTCCGCGAAGTTTCATGTTTTGCGCTGCTTGGAGTGCATCAATGGCATCGTTAATGACTTGTATATTTTTCACAAATTGTGCATTGAGCCCTGTAGAGTCTGCATGTACAAAAACTCCTTGTGAGGCTTTGGTTATGGCGTTTGAGGTTGCGACCGTACTTTTGTCGAGTTGTTCTAAGAAAAGATTGAACTCTTTGGCTATTTGCACCGTCTCTCCCTCACCAAATGTTTTTGCTCGCAAAGAAAAATTCCCCTCTGTTACTTGTGTAATGGTATCGGTAACATTTTCTAAACTATGTTTGACATACATAAGATGGTGTCTGAGATAGAGTGCAAGCGAGAGATGTAAGAGTGTAAGGGCTAAAAGAGTGAAAGAAAATTCAACAAAAACAACTTCTAAAATAAATCCAAGAATGAAGATAATAAGCTGTATAAAGTTAGATTGTGCGACTTTTTGTAGCGATGAAGGCTGCATAAGAACTCCTGATGTCTTTAGATGATAGTAAGTATAGCATGGAATGCTAATATAAGAGTATAATATGCTATGAATTATATAAAAATTGAAAATATCAACACAAAAGAACTTGAAATTTACCATCATCTGCGAGAAAATAAATTTGCGAAAGATAGAAGTTTTATAGCCGATAGTCCTAAGGTTGTAAACTTACTTTTGCAAGAAGATATAGAGATTAAAAGTATCTTAGCAACGCAGGAGTATTATGATGCGTTTGCTACACTTGTGCAGAAGAAAAACATTCCTAAAGTCTATTTGACGACAAAAGCAGAGATGGGGAAAATTGTGGGGCATAAGATTCATCATCATTGTATGATGCATGGTATACGACCAGATGATAAAAGTTTAGAAGATTTAGATGATACCATCATTATGCTTGATAATATTAAGTAATAAAGCAAAATAAATTTCACAATTGGACTAAAAAATGCTTGTAGCAGAGTATGAAGATAAAAGATGAAGAACTATTAAAAAAATTAAGATATTTGAGCAAACATGGAGAGAGCTTACA
>JALWON010000284.1 GCA_027083475.1 Sulfurimonas sp. | reverse complement strand
ATTCTAACTCTTTTTTGAGTAAAACTTTATTCTCTTCATTCATCTTATCATAGATTTTAAAGGCTCCTGCAAGCCCTGATGCCATCTGTGGATTTATCTTATCTATTGCAATAATTTTTTCTGCTACAAACTTATAACCACTTCCATCTTTTGCATGAAAATACTTATAATTTCTTGCAAACACCCCTATAAGTGAACGCACAAGGTTGGGAACCTTTTCATCATATGCACTATCTTCTTGAAGTTGTATCACTCTTTGTAACACACCTTCTCGATGTGAAGCACTCAGAAGCGAAAAGTATTTGTTCATCACTAGTGTTTGTTCTTTATACTTTGCATAAAAATCTTCAAATGCCACTTTTCTATAATCTGATGCAGAGTTTTCCAAAACATCGAGTGCAACAACTCTATCTGTCATAGTCACTGATGTATCATACTGTTTTTGTGCAAGTTCTTGTACTACAGAAGAATCTTTCGCTGCTAAAATTCTTAAAACTCTATTTTTTAAACTGCGTTTTCCCATAGCATCTGCATCAAGATGCTGTGATTGTGGTTCGTGATTTTCACGATAAAGTGCTAATAATTTTGCTTCATAAGTCACAGCTAAATGTTGTGCAAGTTGCTCTTTTGCACCGTAAATCACATCAAAATCAATCACTTTTTGTCTTTGCATCAGCGTACTGATAGAAGGGAGTTCTAAAAGAAGTGCTTTATATGATGTATCAACATCTAAATCTAAAATATACCCGTATGCTTTTACAAATGCTTCATTGATTGCATCACCTTGTATCAATGACTCTATGGTTTGGAGTGCAAAATTTTGGCTTGCTTCGTAACGGGTAAAGCTATTGGTATCATACTGCATCAAAAATGCAAAATCTACATGCTCCTCTTGCACGATAATTGGTGCTGAAAAATCACGATTGATTGAGAGAATAGGCTCCTCTACTAAATTTTCAAACAAAAAAGTTTCTTGCATTTTTGAAATGCTGAGTGTTTTTGCAAGTATCTCCTTGCCATCTTTTGCAAAAAGTGCCATTTTCAGTGGGTAAAAATACGCTCTCTGCTTTGCTCCATTCACTGCATTGGGAATCTCTTGTGTAAGTTCTAAAGTAAATACACCCTTTGCAAAGTTTTTATGCACATGCAATTTTGGTGTACCACTTTGGTGATACCATACTTTAAATGGCTCAAGGTCGATACCACTTGCCTCACTCATTGCCCATACAAAATCATCTGTTGTAACCGCTTGTCCGTCAAAATGTTCAAAATACAGATCCGTTGCTTTTCTATAGTTTTGCTCACCTAAGAGTGTGTGCATCATGCGAATTACCTCAGCACCCTTTTCATAGACTGTTGCTGTATAAAAGTTATTCATAGAAATATATGATTTTGGTTGGATGGGATGTGCTGTAGGAGAGGCATCTTCTACAAACTGTCGTTCTCGCAAGGCTTTAACATCTTCAATACGTTGCACGGCAGCAGAGTTTAAATCTGCTGAGAAACTCTGATCTCGAAACACAGTCAATCCCTCTTTAAGAGTGAGCTGAAACCAATCACGGCAGGTGATACGGTTCCCCGTCCAGTTATGAAAGTACTCATGGGCTATCACAGACTGAATCCCCATAAAGTTTGCATCCGTCGCTGTATCTTCATCGGCTAAAACATAGGCAGAGTTAAAGATATTTAAACCCTTATTCTCCATCGCCCCCATGTTGAAACTATCTACAGCAACAATATTGTAAATGTCCAAATCATACTCTCGTCCATATTTCTCTTCATCCCAAAGCATCGCTTCTTTGAGAGATTTCATTGCATGCGTACATTTAGACTCATTGCCTAAATCACAATAAATATTTAATGCAACTAAATTTCCAGATGCAGTTGTAAACTCATCGGAAATACTCCCCAAATTCCCTGCAACAAGAGCAAAAAGGTAAGATGGTTTTGGGTGTGGGTCATGCCATGAAACACCATGTCTGCCTTTGTCATTAAAAAATTCATGACACTGCGTTTTGTTTCCATTACTTAAAAGAACAGGGTATTTCTCTTTCTCTGCTATCACCGTTGTTGTAAACACACTCATCACATCAGGACGGTCTAAATAGGGTGTAATACTCCTAAACCCTTCAGGCTCATTTTGAGTACAAAAAATATCACCTGATTTATACAAACCTTCAAGTTCTGTATTATTTTGTGGATAAATTTTATTGACAATTTTGATGCGAAAAGTCTCAGGAACATTTAAAACACATAAACTCTCCTCTGTAACAACATAACGACTCTCTTGCAATTGCAAATCGTTAAGATGAAGTGATTCTAACTCTAAATCACGAGCATGTAAATTTAAATCATCCGTCTTTGCATCAAGTTTTTTACACTCCATCGTGTTTGTAACAATCACATACTCTTCATACAAATCAAATACTAAATCAACACGCTCTATAGCAAAAGCAGGTTTTGTATAATCTTTTAAAAATATCTCTTTTCTTTTATTCATACACTCTCTTTCATTCTCTTTTTCGCCATTATAGTTAAATTTAATAAATAACAAAGAGAGATAGTGTTACTCTTTTTGTATGAATACATCTAATATTGAACTGATTACAAAAAATATACATATACTTGATACAAACAGAGAAAAAATAGTAAATACATGGCTTAGTGCTGCTGATGTTCAAAAAATACTCCTCAAACATGATGTCAATATAAAAATGTTTTCCACTACCTATGCGCATCCTGTTGTAAACTATTTTATAGGTGTTATTCAAGGCTCTAAAACTATAGGTAACTGTCCTGTTATTAGCAAACTACTTGAATACCTCAAAGATAAAGAGATTTCATCTGCCGAACTGTTTATTATTTGTATTAATTTTAGAAAGTCTATGATTAACTTACTTTTTCAAAATCATCTTATGAGTGAAGAGATGTATGAGAATATTAGCTATATATTTGATGCAAATTTTCGTGGTGTTTTAGAAGCTTTCACCGATACTATTTCAAAAGCTAAAGCAGAATCCAAACACTTTTATGACATCGCAACAAAAGACCATCTCACTCAAATTTATAATCGTCAAAAATTTGATGAAATGCTTACACAAGAGATACAAAAGGCACAAGCAGGACTCCAACTATTCTCTCTTATTTTAATAGATATAGATTTTTTTAAACAGGTTAACGATATACATGGGCATGAAGTAGGTGATAGTGTTTTATGTACACTCGTAGAAATTGTAAAACAGCATATTCGAGAGTTTGATATTTTTGCTCGATGGGGTGGAGAAGAGTTTATTATTCTCATTCCAAAAGCGACAAAAGAAAATACAATGCAAAAAGCAGAAAATATCAGAAAATCTATAGAGACACACCCTTTTAAAAAAGTTGGAAAAGTCACTGCAAGTTTTGGTGTCACACAATATAAAGAACTCGATACAGAATCTTCCATCTTTAGACGTTGCGACGAAGCACTCTATAAATCAAAAGCAAATGGAAGAAACCGTGTCAGCAGTCTTTAATCTCTTTTTGTTGTCTTTCTTTTCTTTTTACTCACTTTCATCTGCTTTTTTGTAGCTGGTCGATTCGAGTTATTTTTGTTATAAGCTCGCTCTTTTTTCGCATGAGGGTTTCTATGTTCTCCTTTGAGTCGCTTTTCATCTACATCTTTACGTCTTATATTTGGATCAGGTTCAAAGCCCTCTACGACTTCTTTGTCTATCTTCATGCCAATCACTTTTTCAATTGCTTTAATGTCATACTTTTCATAAATATCCAAAAGAGAAATCGCTTCACCCTCACGACCTGCACGACCTGTTCGACCAACTCTATGCACATAATCTTCAGCAACACTTGGCAACTCATAGTTAATGACATATGGCAGTTCTTCAATGTCAAGTCCACGTGAAGCGATGTCAGTTGCAACAAGTACCTTCACACTTCCCTCTTTAAACTTTTGAAGTGTTTTCAGGCGTTTTGCCTGCGTTTTATCACCATGAATGACATCACATTTCAGACCATCTTTTTTTAACTCTTCTACAAGTGTATCTGCACTTGCCTTTGTTCTTGTAAAAACTAAGACCTGCGGATAATTTCTTGAACCGATAAGATAGGCTAGCAGTTCTGCTTTTCTGTTGGTATCTACCATGTAGGCCACTTGATTAATAGTATCTACTGTAGAATTTTTCTTAGAAGTCTCTATAAATGCAGGTTTTGTCAGTACGAGTTTAGAGAGTTTACGTACCTTATCGCTGTAAGTGGCTGAAAAAAGCAGTGTTTGATGGCGTTTTGGGAGGAGTGGATGGACTTTACGTATCTCTTTTGAGAAGCCCATATCCAGCATTCTATCTGCTTCATCAAGGACAAAAAACTCTACATTTTCGATATTGAGTCCATTTTCTACATGCTCTAAAAAACGCCCAGGAGTTGCGATGACAATATCCACACCCTTTTTCATTGCTCGCTGCTGCGAAGCAATATCTTTACCCCCTACTAAAACACCACATGCCACTTTCATATGTTTTGCATAATTTTGCAAATCTTCAAAAATTTGAATGCTCAGTTCTCGGGTGGGTGAGAG
>JALWON010000283.1 GCA_027083475.1 Sulfurimonas sp. | reverse complement strand
ATCTTTAACACATCCCCACCAACAGCAGTCCAAGCAAGACCATTGACCACACCTACGACGGGAATTTTATCTGTTTTTTCTATTTCAAAAACACTTTTATCAAAAAAGTCTTTTAAGTTTTTAAGAGAAACAGAGACTTTTTTTGTACTTGGATTTTGTAAAATCTCTTGTGCTATTTTACGACTCATATCGGCAAGGCGTCGGCGAAGATTCCGTACACCGGCTTCGCGTGTATAACTATGAATGAGCTCTTTAAGGGCAGGTTTTGAGATGCTGACTTCTGATTTTTTGAGTCCATGTTTTTTTAACTCTTGTGGAAGCAGATAGCGAGAGGCTATTTCGAATTTTTCTTGAGGAGTGTACGAACTGACAGTAATAAACTCCATCCTGTCACGTAGTGGGGCAGGAATACGCCCAACATCATTGGCGGTAGCGATAAAAATGACATCGCTTAAATCAAGGTTGAAATTGAGATAATAGTCTCTAAATGCACTATTTTGTTCAGGATCAAGAATTTCAAGAAGTGCCGCTGTTGGGTCGCCTCTTTGTGAGCGAGCAACTTTATCAATTTCATCTAAAACAATGACAGCATTCATCTTTTTTGCATCAATTAACCCCTGTGTAATACGACCTGGCATAGCCCCAACATAGGTACGACGATGCCCACGTAGTTCATTGACATCTTCTAGTCCACCAAGGGCAATACGTACAAGTGGGCGTTTGAGTGCTGTGGCAATAGAGTTTGCAAGGGAAGTTTTTCCAACACCTGGAGGTCCTGAGAAGCAAAGAATCGCACCAGCACCTTTTTTTTGTGATATACCACGAAGTGCAAGAAGCTCTTTGACTGCAAAATACTCAACAATACGTTTTTTTGGTTTTTTCAAAGAAAAATGGTCTTTGTCAAGTTGCGTTTTGACATCCTCAATTTTAAGCGGTTTTTTGCTTAACACGCCAAAAGGAATCTCTAAAACCCAATCAAGATATGTCTGTGTCATTGCTGCATCAGAGGAATCAGGATGCATACGGGAGAAGCGTTCGAGTTGCTTGTTTATCTCTT
>JALWON010000282.1 GCA_027083475.1 Sulfurimonas sp. | reverse complement strand
ACCGTTTTTTCCAACAACAACACCTGCAGCAAGATTAGAAAATGCAGCTGTCTCTTGCAAACTCATACCCGTACTCAAAGCAAACGCAATCGAAGCAATCACAGTATCGCCCGCACCTGTTACATCAAAAACTTCTTTTGCAACCGTTGGAAAAATTTCAAGCTCTTTATCATAAGTTGCAATACCATCTTCAGAGAGTGTTATTAAAGAGATATCTAAATCACATTGTGATTTGAGTTTTAAAAGTGCTTTTTGCAGACTTGCATCATCTTTTATCTCAATTTGTGTAGCTAAAATGGCCTCTTTTTTATTGGGAGTTAAAAGATAAGCTCCTTTATATTTAGAAAAATCACTTCCCTTTGGATCTACTAAAACTTTCACACCATTTTCATTCGCAAGTTGTATTACCGCTTGTGAAAGTGCTTGCGTTAATACACCTTTTCCATAGTCGGACAAAATCACAATATCATATTTTGTAATGCTTTTTGAAAGAGAAGCTACAATATTTTCTACAGATTGTGCTGTAATATCCTCTTTACTCTCTTTGTCATAGCGAATAATCTGCTGACTTACAGCAATAACACGGCTTTTTTTCGATGTTTTACGTCGCTCTTGTACTATGATACTCTCACAATTAACATCTATCTTGCCAAGCATCGCTAAAAGCTCTTTGCCCTCTTCATCATTTCCTATAACACTACTCACACTTACCTTCGCACCAAGTGAATGTAAGTTATTGATTACGTTTCCTGCCCCACCTAAAACCGTTGTCTCTTTAGCAATATCGACAACCTGCACAGGTGCTTCAGGAGAGATGCGTTCACAACTCCCCCAAAGGTAATGATCTATCATCAAATCACCAATCACTAAAATATTGGGTGTTGCCTCTTTTAACTTCTGCATCTATTTTACTTCTTCTTCATATATGCGTATAATCTCAGGAACATAGGCTTTAATCCCCTCTTCCATCTCAAATCGCGGTTGGTACCCAAGAAGTTGTTTGGTTGTCTCTATATTTGCTTCTGTATGGAACTGATATGACCCTATAAATGGATTTGGAATATACTCACATTGGAGTTTTGTGCCTAACTCTTTTTGTAAAATATCAACAATACTTTGAAAACTTCTTGCCTTGCCTGTGCCTACATTAAAAATACCGCTATTTCTAGGTTGCATCGCTTTAATATTGGCTTGAATAATATCTTCTATATAGATAAAGTCGCGAAGAATTTTATCGCTATTTTCAAAAAGTCGAGGATTTTTTCCTGCTAAAATTTGGTGTCCAAATTGTAAAACCATAGAAGCCGTTGTATTTTTAAAATACTCTCTCGCTCCATAGACATTAAAGTAACGCAGTCCCACTATCTTAATTTTTGTTTTTTTCATATATTCGCGACTTAAATGATCCATGCTCAATTTTGAAAATCCATATACATTGTTTGGAGCTTCTCGTCCTACTCTTTGTGGAGACTCTGCATTTCCATAAGTAGCAGCTGAAGATGCATAGACCATGTTCGCTTTATGTGCAACGGCGAGATCGAGTAAATCTTTATATGCATTGACATTTGTTTTAATCATTAAGTCCTGTTCAAGAGCAGTAGTGTCTGAAATTGCAGCTTCATGAAAGATATAATCAAATTTATACTCTTTTTCTAACTTCTTTAAAAGTGCTTTATCATTAATATCTCCACTAATAATTTCACCATGAAATCCAAGGAGGTTTTTAAAATGCCCAAAACTTTTTAGATTTCCGTTAGATAAAGTCTCACCACTTCGAAAGCTATCTAAGACAACAACTTTTGCATGAGGGTGCTCATTTTGAAAATAAAAAGCAAGGTTTGAGCCAATAAATCCTGCACCTCCTGTGATTAAAATTGTTTTATTTTTTAAAGTGTCGTTTATATACTGCATTTTTTCGCCTTACAAAAGTTTAAGTTAATATAATAATACCCTTTAATTCATTAATAAGTATTTAAGATGCAAACCAATATAATACCTCCGAAATATTATTTTAAGGAAATATAATGAAAAAAATCGTTATCGCTTCAATCGCTGCATTAAGTGTAGCATCGACTCTATCTGCTGGTGTAAATGCTGGTGCTTGTAAAGGTTGCCATGGTGCTCACTTTGAGAAAAAAGCTATGGGAAAATCTAAAGTTGTTGCTAATTTAAGCCATGCAGAAATTGCAGAAGCTCTTAAGGGTTACAAAGCTGGTACATTCGGTGGTCCAATGAAAGGTCTTATGAAAGGTCAAGTTGCTAGATATAGCGATGCAGATTTAGAAGCTTTCGCTCAAACTATAGGAAAGTAATTTCTAGTACTAAGCACCTTAGGGTGCTTTTTATTCTGGTCTATACTCTTTTTTTAACTTCTCTTTTTTTCTCTCTAAATTCACAGCGTCATTTAAATCAGCTTCAGTGTCATACTTTGTAACATTTAAAAACTTCTCTTCATCATCAAACTGCCCATTTTTCACAGCCCATAAAAATGCCAAAAGTGCGAGTCCACCCAAAAATATAGAACCTCCTAACATCATTGCAATTAACCATCCATCCATGTTTTTTCCTTAATTATATTTCCATTGTAATTTGATACGTAGAGAGTTCCCCACAACAAGTAAAGAACTCACACTCATCGAGATTGCAGCAATAAGAGGAATAATATATCCACCCATTGCTAAAGGAATTGTGATTCCATTATAAACAAGAGACAAAGCTAAGTTTTGTTTTACAAGTCCATAAGTTGTACGAGAGATTTTAAAAGCATCTTTCAATGCTTCTAAAGAGTCTTGAAGCAATATAACATCACTTACATCCACAGCAATATCACTGCCACTTCCCATCACAATCCCAATATCTGCACTTGAGAGTGCTAAAATATCATTAATGCCATCCCCTACCATTACAACTTTTTTATCTTGAGTGTGTAGAGTAGTGATAAAATCAGCCTTTTGTTCCGGTGACTGTTCAAATAACACACTCTCTATACCAAGACTGTGAGCAACATTCAAGGCTGCATTTTTTGTATCTCCTGTAAGCATTACAATATCTATATTTTTCGATTGTAGATCTTCAACTAAAGATTTTGCCCCACTTTTGATACTGTCTTCCAACTCATATATTGCTACTACTTTTCCATTTAGTGCAAAAAAGAAAAGTGTTTTCTCACTCTCGTAAGATATTTCAATCCCATGCATTTGCATCAGTTTTGTATTCCCACCGAGTAAAGTTGTATTCTCTATCTTTGCTTCTATTCCCAAAGCTTGATGCTGTATAAAACTATCAAAATTATAAACTTTAAACTCTTCTTCTTCTACAAATTTACTCACACCCTGAGAAATAGGATGTTTTGAAGAGGATGTCAATGCATAGAGTAAATTTTTATCAAATTCTTTTACAATATTTTCTTTGCATACTGTAGGTTTTCCTGCTGTTAAAGTCCCTGTTTTATCAACTACAAGTGTATCTATCTTTGCCATCGTCTCAAGTTGTGCAGCCTCTTTAAACAAAATACCCCGCTTCGCTCCAATACTTAACCCCACTAAAGTAGCTACAGGTGTTGCAAGGGCTAAAGCACAAGGGCAAGCTATAACAATGACAGAAATCCCTACCATAAATGCAACTTCAAAACTATGTGGCCAGAGCCACCATACAATAAATGTAAATACAGCCAGCACTAAAATAACGGTAGAAAAATACTCTGATAAAGTATTGGCAAGTTGCTCAATCTTTGGTTTTTTTGCCATCGCATTATCAAGAAGATGAACCAAGTGAGAAAGTGTTGAATGCTCAAAATCTTTACTTGCACGGAAGTGAATATCTGCATCTATACTCACTGTTCCACTAATCACACTATCTCCAATTTTTTTATGTATGGCTTCACTTTCTCCCGTTAAACTTGATTCATCAAAAGATCCAGACCCTTTTACAATTTCACCATCAAGTAAAACTTTTTCCCCTGATTTTACAACAACAATATCGCCAATCTTAGCCTCGGTTAATTTACAAGGTACGATAGTGTTATTTTGTAAAATATTTATTTCACTTGGAATATGTTTTCCCATAATGTCTAAGGTATCTGCTGCATTTTTTTTGCTGAGTACTTCTAAAAACTTACCAATAATTACGAATGTAATAATCATACTCACCGAATCAAAGTACGCTTCACCCTCTTTAAAAAGAGTTATATAAATAGAATAGATATAAGTAAGGGAAGCACCCGTAGCCACAAGAATATCCATATTGACTACTTTTGTTTTCATGCCATAGTAAGCACCACGAAAAAAAATCCATCCACTATAGAACAAAACAGGTGTTGCTAGTATCCACTCTGCCACATTTAAAATAGTTTTTATATTTTGTGTCATTCCAGAAAAATACCCAGCATATTGCGCGACTGCAATCCACATAATATTCATTGATGCAAAAATAGCAACAGCCATACGCAGATAATAATCTTTTCTTTCTTTATTTGCATGCGATTCTTGAATTTGTGCATCATAAGGGTATGCATTATAACCAATAGCACGAATCATATCAATTATTTGCGATAATTTTGTTACTTCATCAGCCCAGACAATATTGGCTTTATT
>JALWON010000281.1 GCA_027083475.1 Sulfurimonas sp. | reverse complement strand
TCCATGTTGATACGAATGGCAACAGGGATTTTCATATCTAACTCATCTGCAATTTTTTCTAAATCATTGAGTTCAAAAAGGTTGTCCACATGGATTTTTGCACCCTCTTGTACGGCTATTTTTAAATCTTCATAGGGTTTATAAGGACCATTAAAAATAATGTCTTTTCCCTCTATGCCTAAAGCCCGAGCTTTTTGGTACTCAAACTCACTCACAACTTCTGCAATCGAGCCAAGATTGTGAAAGACATTACAAATTTCATTAAGATAGTTCGTTTTATAACTCCAACCAAATGTTACATCAGGGTAACGTGAGCTAAATGCAGAGTAAAGAGTGTTGTACTTCTCTTCTATCTGTCTTTGTGAAAAAACAAAGATTGGGCTTCCATATTTTTCAGTCAGTTCATTGACACTCACTCCGTCTATTTCTGTACGAATGTTTTGTGTTTTCATAGGACTTCCATATTTAGAAGCCATTGCAAACTCTATTTTATTAATCGTTGGTTTTTCGTATTTTACTGCGCTCATTTATAATTCCTTTTTTGATAATAGTTGCATATAATCTGTAAAATCAGTCACAAGTTCTTGTGTGTATCTTACATACATCTTGTTTTGTGGGTACTCCAAGATTGGTTCATTGTCCACACCTTGCATAATATCTACAACCATCTGCGGTAAATTTACACCAATCTCTGTGGCAAAATGTACCCATGCTGGAAAACGCGGGTTAATCTCTATCATAAATACTTGGTTCATGTTCACAATACACTCCAATTCAAAAGGGCCCTTCCATTTTGTCAATGCTACAAAATCTTTTGCCATCTGCATCATTTTGTCATTTTGAATTGTGACACCCGTCCAGATTTTTCCAATCTCGGTTGTGGTGAGTTTCTTAATGGCTACAGCCCCTTTAAGTTCACCTTTGCCATCGCCAACACCCACAAGGTTAAGCTCTTCGCCTGTGACTACTTCTTGCACAAGCACAGGAAAGCCCCACTCATTTGAAATTTTATAAAAATTATCTATGGCACTCTCAAGATTGTAAGACATATAGGCTTTGTAGTAGTTTCCTTTCACCATAAGTGGGAAATTAGATGTTTTTGTGCATTCGACAAGTTCAGAAACACTACTTACTTCATAGGTTTTTGGGTAGGTGATGTTAAGTTTTTGCGAGAGTCCATCGAGTTTGTTTTTATTGCGGAGTTCAAAGTTTTCTAAAGAGGGTAAGCAGAGTTTGATGCCCATCGCTTCTATCTCTTCTTGATACTTTATATACAGAGGCAGTTCTGCATCCAAACAAGGGATTAGTGCATCTAAACCCTCTTTCTCTTGAATATACTCTAGGCGACTTTTAATTTCATTAAAGCCTAAAGAAGGAAAAGGCATCAAGTAAGTTTTCCCTGCCATTTGCATATAATTACCTGGTTCATTGGCATCATAAGAGAAACCAACAATCTCATTTTTTGCTTGGATTCCTTTAATAACAGGAATCCCTGGTGCAGGATTGTCTGTGTTGTTGAGTCCACTCACAGCAACTTTCATGAGAGCAATCCATAAATTTTTAATTTCGATAAAAAATCACTCACATCAATAAAAAGTTCACTTTTAGAAATCTCATATTTAATTGCTAATGATTCAATAATCTCATCTTTTGTCTTATGCTGTTTCAAAAAAGTCACTATTTCATTCCCAATGGTGTTGAGCTGGTAACTATTTCCCATCATTGGGTAAAACAAAATGTTATTCTCATCTAAAACTAATTGGTCTATTGTATTCATCACATGCCCTTTATATTTTAATTATGTGTAAGTATATGCTATATCTGTTAGCGATTTGTTAATAAGGGCACTTACTGTACCCCAAGATGTCCTGTATCACCGACTCTAAAATACCCCATCATACCAGCATCTTCATGCTCTAAAATGTGACAATGGTACATATAATCCCCTGCGGAACCAGAAAAGTCGCCGATGATTCTTACCGTCTCACCTGGTTGCACCAAGAAAGTATCTTTCCAGCCCAAATCAGTTCCCGTAGCTGCTTTGCCATTTCTAGTAAGTACTTGGTACTGAATAGCATGGGCATGGAATGGGTGTGCCATAGGTGACATGTTTCTAATGCTCCAAATCTCTGTTGCCCCTGTTGCAATAAATTCATTGACTTTTGTTGCATCAAAAGGAGTATTGTTGATGAGAAAGCTTATTTTTCTTCCTTCATCAGTAATTTTTGGACGCATTGACATGAGAAATTGTCGCTCATTGCCTTGATTGAGTGCATCAGACTCTGCTAAACGTGTTGTGATGCTCGCAGATGATGGCAGTGTATCGTAAAGTGTGACATCTTCTGTTTCACTTTTTGTAACATCAAAACGCATAATTGCAAAGCCACTTCCATTACTTGCAAGGGAATTTGCACTTGCCATACCAAAGCCTTTCCCCTTAGTAAATGGTTTTGATACCAACATCACTTTTTCATCAAGATTGTATTTTGAAAAGTCTATGACTATCTCAACACGTTCTGCCGCACCAAGCATAATATGGTTTGTACTTACTGGGTTTTTCAGTAAGCCTCCATCGGTGCCAATGACTGTAAAATTACTATCATCACTCAATGCAAAGTCATAGGTTCTTGCATTACTTACATTATAGAGTCGGTAGCGATGCAGTGTATTACTCACTTCTTGTTTTGGTGCAAGGGAGCCATTCACTAAAATTGTATCGCCAAGCATACCTGCCTCATCTCTTTGTTCTGTTTTGTAAGCAAGCTCTTTGACCCCATTGACTTCTTCTGTAAATCTTCTATCTTGCACAAGCAGTACAGTATCTTTCTCTCCTGAAGGAATCTGCTTTGAAGTCTCAAGTTCTCTTGATAGTGTATCATCTAAAAGATAGACACCTGCAAGCCCCATATAAACTTGTTTTCCAGTCTCCATGTCAGGATGCGGGTGAAACCACAGCGGTGCAGCAGGTTGATTCATCGTAAAACTATATACTTTTGTACTATTTGGTGCAATGGGATAATCAGGTCCTCCATCCATATCTGCAGGTATCTTAAAGCCATGCCAATGGATCGTAGAATCTGCTGATAAATTATTTTCAAAATTAAGTGTCATAGCATCGCCATTATGGGCATGAATAACAACGGGTAAGGGGTTGTTGTTGTAGTGCCACATTGGAGTTATCCAACTGCCATTAGGAGTTTCAATGGTTACATTGACATCTTTTGTAGCTCTGAGGGTATATGTCTCTTTTGTATCTGCTGTATTGCCATCTTCATCTGCAAGCACTGGAAGTATATGGAGAGTTGGCAAACTTGTTGCATTGAGCAATGTAGTGACAATAGTGCTAAGGTTTGTATCTGCACTTGCTAGCGTAGTTATAAAGCTTTGTGTATCAAATCCCATCTGTTTGAGTTGCTCTTTTTGTCCTTCACTCAGTTGGGCATTTTTGAGTTTTTCTGTGGTGTCTTGAAAGAGTTTTGCTCGTGACAAGGCAAACTCTTGGGATATATTAATATCTTTACTATCAAGAGTAATGCCGTCTGCTTTTCCATCTTTGAGATCTTCTATAATCTTGTCAAGCAGAGCAAACACTTGATCAGCAGTTTGGTTTAAATCATGCACCATATATGAAAATGCGATAGCACGGTTTCTCGCAAAAGCTTCGTTTTGATCTTTTGGAAAGGCAGTTGTAAAATTACCAGTTTGTAAAAACTTGTCACCTTCTAAGGTTGTAAGTGGTGAAGAGTCTTTTATCATTGTATCACTAATGAGTTTTTCGGCATCAGCCCTTGCCGTTGTCAAGTCTGTACCATTTACTAATGCATTGCGCACCAGTTCAGTAAATAGAGTTGTCTCTGGGGTAATAGCAATATACTCTTTGTTTGTCAAAATATCTGTTAGTTGCTCTTGTGTGAGTAAGGTTTTCAGCCCTTTATCAGGAGCAATAGTGACGAGTGTTTTTGTTGCTTCATCATCATATGTTCCTCCAAAACTCTCTAAAGTATAGTATTCACTTGTAAGGTTTTGTTCAGGAAAAACAAAAATTCCTTTTTCAGAGATAGTGGAAGTAACAAGCCCTCCTTGTGCATCTTTTAACATAAGTGTCGCACCATCAATAGGCCCTTTCATGAGAGAACCTACAAGTATTTTAGCATCTGCTAAACTTGTTGTTGTGTTTGTTATGCTCCCAATTTTTGCTTTGTTGATTTGTCCTTGAATCTTTGCTTTTAAGGTTTCGCTATTATCTAAAAAGGTATTATCTTTAAGTTTTTCTTCAAAGGCTGTGCCATTTGCATCATTAAAATTAAAATTGACTTGATCAAATTTACTTCTGAGTGTATCTTTTGTGCTTGTGTCAAGATTTGCAAGACCATTCTCTTTGAACAGCGCTTCTCTTCTTATTTTGTTTTTTATTTGTGTACTTCTCTCACTACTCAAACCAAAGGCATTCTCATTGAGTTTTGTTCGAATATCTTCATTGCTTAAATTTTGATTTTTCAGTTTTTCTATGATTTTGTCTTTTGTTGTTGTATCCAAATCACTTAAACCAAGAGCCTTTAATGTGCGTTTTCCTTTTTCAAGTTCCACAGCATTTGCATCTTGCACAAGGAGTGTAGTATCTTCTGCTGCATTTGTTTGAAGTTGTGCTGTTGTATTTGCCTCTTCTATGTTTGTTTGAATATTATCTGCACTCAAGGCTAATTGTTCGGGAGTAAGTGTATCAAGTGAACTATTTTGCAGTTCTAAGTTTAAATCTTTGGCTTTTGCTGCATCAAGTGAAGTGGCACCTATCTCTTGAGTGATAGTATTGTCAAGAGCTGCACTCAGATTTGCATCTGAGGCGAGTCTTGCTGCCAAAGTTTTATAAATTTTTGAGAAATTCCCATCACTTGAAGCTGCAATTTTTTGTGCTACTTTTTGCACTTGTAGGGCAACTTTGAGCAGTTTTGTATCAGTAATAATATTTTTGTCTAATGCATCTGCACTACTTAAACCAAGTTTTGTAGCTAATTCATTTTTAATCGTTGCAACTGTTTTTGTGCTATTGGCTTTTTTATATTTTTGGACTAATGTTGTCAAAGGTGTAATATGTTGGCTGTTTTGTCCTGCTACGGAGAGTGCACTCATCTCTCCTGTAAAAGCTTTTCTCGTGACTCTGTCTATTCCACCTTTGACAATGAGTGGTTTTCCTACAGCAGCAGATGGAATCTGCAAACTATAATTTCCCAAATTATCCGTTGTTGTCTTGAGCTCATTTGCATCAAGTTGCCCATTTTCATTGACATCTAAAAAAACAGTTGCCCCTTGTAACTCAGGGTCTACAGCAACACCAGAAATGGTTATACCTGTAGATGCAGTCGTACCAGCACTGCCACCACCTCCCCCGCCACACCCGATTAAAAATGTGCTTGCAATCACTGAGGCAATGATTGTTTTGCCTTTTTCTCTATAGTTTATTGTATGCATGCTGCATCCTTTCACTTTTAATTATGCGAAAGTGTATGCTATGGGTGTTAGTAAATTGTTAATGCCTTTTACTACTAGCGCCAAACACTAAATTTTTGGGGTCTTGAGAAGCTGTTGTACTTGCTCTTGGTATTTTTCTTTTTTTAATCTTCTCAAAAACTGATTGATTGTAACTCTCTTGCATAAGAGCCAATTTTCCTAATTTTGCTTGCAGTGCTGAGAGTTTGTTACTTTGACTGATGATATAAGGGGTTAAAATAACGACGAGACTATCTTCGGAGACTGTTGTGCTATCAGAAGAGAATAAGGTACTCCCTATCACTGGGATATCTCCAAGTAATGGTATCTTTGTTTTTGAGTTTTGCTCATTCTTTTTAAACAATCCGCCGATAATGATACTCTCGCCATTACGGAGGATTACTTCTGTTTTGACAGTTTGCTTTGCTGTTATCGGTTGTCTTACTGTGACACCATTTACTAAGCCATTATCGACAATATTTCCAAGTGTCGCTTCTACTTTGAGTCCTACCTTATCATCAGAAGAGACACGAGGCTTAATGGTAAGTGTTAATCCTACATCTTCTCTTTTAAATGATGATGTGGTACTCCCTGCAACCGCTGTTTGTCCTGATGCTATAGAGATGGTTTTTCCGACATAAATAGAAGATTCTTTATTGTTAACGCAAAGAATAGAAGGGTTTGAAACATCTTTAGCACCCCCATTTGTTTCTAAAAAGTCAAGTGTTGCACCAAGTGCCAAACCTGTTTTTGTTGCAGAACCAATCGTCCCTAAAAAATCAAGCACACTTTTTGAGGCAACTTGAGTTAAAGATGATGCACCAAAATTCGCACTCATTGCGTAAATACCAGAAGGCGATACATTTCCAGCAGAAAAACCATATTTAATCCCAATGGACTCACTGTTTGTCTTGTTAATATTGACAATTCTCGCTGTCACATAGACTTGATACTTCTCTTTATCAAGCTGATTAATAATATCACCCACAGCTTCTATCACTAAAGGCTTCCCTATAACAATGATAGAGTTTATCTCTTCATTGTACGACAAGCTTGGTTTCATAGCAGGGTCGGCATAGACTTGTTTTGAGACAATATCTTTTATACTTGCGAGTACTGTTTTAGCATTGGAGTTTTTAAGTTCAAAAACCTTCACTCCCTTACTTCTGTTTGATTTGACATCTATTCCATCAAGTAGCTTTTTAATTTTAGCAACATTTTTAGGAATCCCAACAACAATCAAGCCATTAATGCCCTCATCTAAAAAGATTTGTACCTTCTCATACTCAATCTTTTGGTTAAAAATATTTTTTGCCACACTGTTGAGTTCATGTTGTACTTTTTTTGCATCCGTATGTGTTATTTTAAAAATTTTCACAATTTTATTTCTAAAAGTATCAATATTTCTAATCACTTTTTTAATTGTTTGTATATTTTTTGGGTAATCAGAGAGAAGAATTTTATTGCTGTCTTTTAAAACAACCATTTTTGCTGTTTTGGAGACAAGATGGCGTATTTTCGCCGCTATTTCATTCCCATTTTCATTATGAATTTGGATAACTTGTGTGACCATCAAAGCACCATTTGGGTGTCTTCTAGTAGGCACAACACTCAAATTGTTTTTAGAGGCTTCAGTAGAACGCACAACTTGATAAATAGAACCATTTTTGACAAGTGTAAAACCCTTTGTTTCTAGTACAGATAAAAGAATGTCCATCAATTCATCATCATATACAGGAGCTGTACTTGAAAAATTGACATTTCCGTTGATTTTATTGTTCAGCAGAATATTGGTATTTGTTACTTTAGAAACTAAGTGAATAAACTCTTCAATAGAGAGATTTTTAAAATTAATATTGACTTGTTCTCTTGGTTTTTTCGGTGTAATACCTTGACTTTTTTTGCTCAGCCATATCTTTTTTACATATCCCTTTTCACCCTTGAGCTTACACCATCCAAAATCATCGCAGGTGCTAATAATAATCTTACTCCCAAGTCTAGTATCCATCTTTTCCTTCGATGCATCTTCGTTTGGATATTTATAAAGATAAAGTTTATTGTTTGTATTTACAAAATATACATTCTGTGCTTGAGAAAGAGTATATAAAAAAAGTAAACCTACAATGGAAAGAGCCTTCATTATTGTTCCTATATTTTCAGTGCGCTAATCATACAGCAAAATGGTATATATATCAAGTCTCTTCACCTCAAACAATCGCCTAAGCGATTGTAAAAGTAAGTTTTTATGGCAGATTTATATGTGCTCCATCATTAAAATTAATTGTTTGGAAGTGGATGATTTTGCCTTTAATATTATCGACATTATCATTATAGTCTGTTTGTATCCGTTCCTACACCACCATCAACTGCAGAATTTAAAGAACCTCCAAGTACTACAGTGTCATTTCCATCACCGAGTTCCACACCATTTGCATTGTGTGTGATTGTGATATTGTCATCTCCATTATCACCTCTTACAAGAGCAAGTGCAGTGCCAATGGTCGCTGTATCATCTCTTTCACCAAGAGTGATAACACCTTCACTGTTACCACTAATAGTCAGTAAAGTTTTGGTATGCAAGACCACCATTACCATCACTAACAGTGAGGTTCACATCTTGTGTAACTTGAGCGCCGTTTGCATTTGTTGGTGTTCCTGTAAGTTGTGTAATATCAGAATTTGTACTTAAACTTAATCACGATGGAAGAATGGTTCCTGCTGTAGCACTCCAAGTAAGTGTATCGTTTACATCTGCATCTGTGGCATTTAACTCATAAGAGTAAAGAGTATCTTTTACAGCCGTTGTGAGCGGTGTACTCTGTACTACTGAAATAACAGCTTGAAGATTACTTACAGTTAAGCCATAAGTAAAAAAAGACTTAAAAATCGTCTGCTTTGTAGTGATAGTTTCATAAGGTTTCCCTTTTATTTTTTTATAGCATATTGGACATTCCTACCCTTTGAACCCTCAATTTGATACAGACATCCATATTTTACTAACTCTTGTATGTCTCTTTTTGCTGTAGCTAAAGAGACTTTTGTCATGGCTACATACTTTTTACTTGTTAAGCCACCTTTAAATTCTCCATCTTTGTAGTCGAGGAGTTTTTTCAGTACTTTGAGCTGACGAGGATTGAGAGAAATATCTCTCACTTTATCCCAAAATTTTGTTTTAGTGATTACTTTATTTATAATGCTGAGTATCTCCTCAAGGGAACTGTTGAACATCTTAAGGTACCACTCTATCCAAAGAGAACACTTTAAATGAGGATTATCTTGTAAGTTTTGTGTTTTCTCTAACATAGCATAGTAAGTTCTACGATTTTTTGCAATTGCGGTAGATATACTAAAATATTTATACTCAAAGCCAAAATTTTTAGAAACCACATAGTCACCTATAATTCTTGCTATTCGACCATTGCCATCATCGTAGGGGTGTATTGTAACAAACCATAAGTGTGCAAGGGCACTCTTTATGTAAACATTTTCCTCACTTGTATTGACGAATTTTAAAAGCTTATTTATATCATTTGATATTTTTTTATGAGGTAATGCGACATAGTGTATTTTTTCCTTTCCAATAGAACCAGAGACTATTTGCATATCATCATAAGTTCTAAATACTCCAAGTTGTATCTTAGTAAACTTCCTTGGTGTATGACTCAGGAGTGATACATGCCATTTATGTAAACGTTCTTCATCTAAGTCTGCTCTGTTTTGAGTACTGTCAAAAAGTATATTTGCAAGTGCATCCGTATGGTAGGTTGATGTATCTTGAACTTCCTCAAAATAAGCATCAATTTTTTTTCCTATAGAAGATCTGACACTCTCTCGAGAGAGATGTTCTCCCTCAATGGCTGAAGTTGAGACTATTTCACTCGTTAAAATATCTATTTTTATACTCTCTCGTTCTTTTTCATTCAGTAAAGACACAAGAGCTTTAATCCTGCCAATATTTTCTGCAATAAGTGTTAGTTTAGGAATAAACTCTTTTACATTATATTTGAAGACTGGATACTCTTTGTGTTGCCATATCCACTTTTTTTTATTATTCATACATACCCTATGAGCTATTTAATAATATAATCGTATCACTTTATGAGCTATTAGTCAATAGAATTGTATCACTTTACATTTTTAAAAAGCCAACACCCTCTCAATAAACCAATAAGCTGAAAGTGTTCCTATACCATAGGCTAAAAATTTGCGTGTTTGTGCTTGATAATCACTCATTTTTCTCCTGAGCAACCACAAGAAGAACAAAATCGCCCCAATAAAAAGAAGTTGTCCAAATTCTATGCCGACATTAAAAGAGACAAGGGCAAGGAGGAGATCATCTTTTGGAAGTCCTAAAGAACGTAAAACAGTTGAGAAGCCGAGTCCATGAAGGAGTCCGAATGTAAATGCAGTCACACCCAAATGTTTTTTCGTAAAAGTATCTCGTTCAATCATTATTTCTCGAGCCAAAAACAAAATACTCAAGGCTATCATAGACTCTATGTAGGGTACCCCAATTTTTACAATACCTAAAACACCAAAAACCAAAGTAATGGAGTGAGAGAGGGTAAACGCAGAGATGGCAAAGAGGAGTCGTTTAATGTTGAGTGCTAAAAGCAGCAAACAAAAAACAAAAGAGAGGTGGTCATACCCACTTAATATATGCTCAATCCCAAGTCCAATATACTCTTGCACCAAACTCCAAGTACTATTATGCTTACTGCCAATAAAAAAGACAGGCGAGTTTGCACGTAAGAGGGATTGCGTTTTGGATTCGCCATATTTATAACGCATAAGCACCCCTCTATCATTGCGCAACAAACCTTCTATCCAAATACGTGATGTACTCATGCCCGCTTCTGTACACCACATCGTAAACTTTTTGGTAATAAAACCATCGCCAATATCGACTGGAAAATCTTCAATACGGGCACATTTGGCAGGATAGTTAATCGTAATATCTTTTGATTTTAAATCAGAAAGCGGCTTTTTATAGACAACATGCACTTTATGGGCACTATCCTCTTGTATATTGATGTAAGAGAGCCCTGTTTGATGGGCAAAAACAATACAGGGAACCAACAAAAGAAAAAAAAGTCTTAACACACTCACTACTCGACACTCAAGCTATACAAAGAGGCTATTTTCTCATAAGCTTGTTTTTTTAACTGAGTATTTTCTTCTTGAATATAATCAGCATACACCCGACTCTCAACACTCTCAAAGTCATAGGCTTGTGTTACTTTTTTATTGTCTATATAAACTATTCGCATCCCATCTTTTGCATGTATCGCTTTATGCCACACACCTTGTCGCAACATAAATAACTTTTTTGCAAAGTACTTCCCATACTTTCTTTTGACTTCCTCATAACTTACATTTTCTTCATGATATGGCAGTTTGGAAGCCTCACTAAACCCTTTTGCAAGGCTACTCTCCACCTTAACATTTGAGAGTATCCGCATTGTCTGTGCAATGCGTTTATCTTTCTCATTATGAAAAAAAATACTTGAAAACGAGATACTCTTTATATGAGAGTATTCCTGAATGTGTTGCTCATAATATTTATGCAACTCCTCTTGGCTTGGCTCATGAAACTTACTCCGTTCTTGCATTAAAAACTGCATTTTTTTGAGGAGTCTCTCTCGTACAAGGGCATCATTTTTTGCGAGTTGTAAAGAGAATGCCTTATCAAGCAAAACAGCATCATAATACTTCTGTGCAATGAGCACATCAAGAATCTCTTTGCTTGCTTTTTTTGCATAACTCTTTTCATACATATTTTGCAACTCTTGGCGTTCGTAAGCTGAAATTTGCACAATTTTTTTAGCACTCTCTTGCTGAGCACTGACCAATAAAAAGTATCCATACACAAGTGCACCCAAAAGAAGAAAATGCAAAAGTGGTTCTTTAAGAAAATCTTTTGTAATTTTTATCATATCTAAGTATAATGCTTCTAGTATAAATATCACATTAAGGATTTTTCTATGGTTTTAGTAACTGGAGGGGCTGGGTATATCGGCTCGCACACTTGTATCTCTCTGCATGAGGCAGGTTTTGATTTTGTTGTTTTTGACAACCTTTGTAACTCTTCAAAAGAGAGTCTCTCTCGTGTTGAGAAGCTCATCGGGAAAAGTATTCCTTTTATAGAGGGAGATATTCGAAGTAAAACAGACTTGCAAAAGGCCTTTGACACTTACAAAATTGACTCAGTGATTCATTTTGCAGGTTTAAAAGCAGTTGGTGAATCAGTAGAAAAACCTTTAGAGTATTTTGACAACAATGTCAGTGGTACAGTGACACTCTGTCAAGTGATGCAGGCTAACAATTGTAAAAAAATTGTCTTTAGCTCCTCTGCAACGGTCTATGGTGACCCACACACGACACCTATCAAAGAAGATTTTCCTCTCAGTGCTACCAACCCTTATGGGCGTAGCAAACTCTTTATTGAAGAGATTTTACGTGATTTACATGTCGCAGACAACAACTTTCAGATTGTTCTTCTGCGTTATTTCAACCCTGTTGGAGCACATAAATCAGGAACTATCGGTGAAGATCCAAATGACATTCCAAACAATCTTATGCCTTTTATCTCGCAAACTGCTGTAGGCAAACGAGAAAAACTCAATGTCTTTGGAGGCGATTATGACACACCAGATGGTACAGGGGTACGTGATTATATTCATGTTGTTGATTTAGCATATGGGCATGTCAAAGCATTACAAAAAATTGATTCACTCACAGAAGTACTCACAGTAAACCTTGGCACAGGAAACGGCTACTCTGTTTTAGATATGGTCAAAGCCTTTGAAAAAGCTTCTCAGCAAAAAGTACCTTACGAAATTGTCGATAGACGTCCCGGAGACATCGCCACATGTTTTGCAGACCCAAGTTATGCTTATGAGCAGTTAGGCTGGAAGGCAACTCGAGGAGTAGATGAGATGTGTGAAGATAGCTGGAGATGGCAATCACAAAACCCCGACGGGTATGCAAGTAAGCTCTAAAGAAGCTTCTTTTGTTTTTTTATACTCAACCCTGACTCTTGAGTGTGACAGATGTTGCACTCGGGTTTTTGGTTGTGTTCTTAGAGTACACCCTTTGGGGAGATAGAGTTCTGTCTTTATGGGCAAAAATCCTTTAAAATCCATACTTACTCTTTTGTTATTAAACGCCTTTACTTTTACGCTTGCGTTTGTACTCACAAGGTAGGCTTGTCTTGGGCTTGCGTTTTGTGTGGTTTTGAGGAGACATTCTGTTTTTTGACCTAGATGTATAAAAGTATGATTTTCAAAATGCTTATACCCTAAGATATTCTTTGAGTTTTGAAAATCTACTTGGGTGTTTTTTGTCTCTATGCGCACTGTTTTTAAATCTTGCATACCTGCTAAGAGAAATGTTTCTTTATATTTTGCGAGAGAGACCGTATAGTAGTCCATAACTTTAGGAATAAATTTTGAGGTATACATAGGAAAGAGGTCATGATGTATTGCCCAATCATAAACATACTGCAGGGCATGCAAGGAGGCTCTTTTTGAGCCTGAGTAGAGGTGATAGTATATATCTATGGGTTTGAGTCTTCTTGGGCTGTTTGTGAGTTTGAAGGTTTGGATGACTCTTTTGAAGCCCCAATATGGTCCCAACCAATCATTTGTATAGACATTTTCATTTTGTGCCCCAGTATATACTTGGTAGTATTCTCCCCGTGCGATTCCCATGGGAGCAATGTTTGTAAGCCAAGGAGCGGTATTGGTCACATAGGTGTCACCCCCCCCCCATTTATATTTAAAATTTTATTTTTATACACATACGCTAAAATCTCCTCTGTTGGAGCACAGTTCCCACTCCAAAACACGGTTTGTGCCTTTGGTTTTTTCCCTTGAGGTGCATACTTCTCATTCAGATTAGCAAGCGTAGTTTTGAGTTCTCTTTGAAGAGAAAATGTATAGCCTTTTGGTTTGAGTCTATACTTTTCATCAAGTCTGCCATCTTTAATTTTTCCCCAAATAAAGGGGTGTGTAAAGGTATGTGTTGCTGGTTCTACATTTTTTTCTTTGTATATTTGTTTGACAATCTTTTGCAATTTTGGTGCAATTTTCGGGTACAAGCCTTTTGCATCCACTTCTGCCCCAATAATAGAAATAGAGAGAGGAAGCGGATATTTTTGAACAATATCTTCTAAAATCGTATTGCCTGAGTAGCGTTTTGTATCCCACTCTACCTTATTCATAATGCCATCACCATCGACATGACTAAACAAGATGCGTTTACCATACTCTGTTGTTGTATCGGGGACAGGTATCTTTGGCAAACGCAGGGCTTGAATAAAAAATGCAAAAGGATTGATAACCCACAAATTATCCTCTCCAATCGCTGTTATAAAAGCATTGCCAACTGCATAGCCACCCCAAGGAGTAATTGCAGCTAAAGTACTCCTCTGTTTATGTTCATCTTCTAAAACAAGTAGTGCCTTCCCCTCTTTTATGTGCAAATAAGCCCCTATATACGACAGGGGAACATCTATCTCATACCCAATCATCGTATCTTTACTCACAATTCTATTATGCTTTGAGAGAGGAAAATAGGCTGTTTGGATCCCCAAATCTTCTAAAAACTGCATACTCTCAAAACCAAAAATATTAGCAAAGACAAGCTTTATACCCCTCTTTTGTAGCTTTTTTATCCATTGTATCAGTTTTTGTGGCTCTTTATAATTATGTGTCAGCCAAATGACAACCCCTCCATAACGACTCATGGCATCCATACTCGGAAGCGGTTTTTTTGAGACATCATAAAGTTTTTGGATATAGCCAGCATATTCCAAAGGTAAAGCCCCATGTTGATGGGCACTTAAGAGGCTTCTATCGAGTGTACTCTCATCCACAAGTGTTAAAATTTCTCTTTTAATGGCATTTTTAGAGGCTATCCCATAATGCAAAAAATTTTTATCAGCATTATAAGGGATTGCTCCTTTGATGCGTGGGGTATTCACACAAATAACATCAATGCCATAATTTTTGGCTTTTGCAACATTTTGCTCTGTGCAAGAGTAGCTCAAAAGTGCTGTGACATCATTGTGGATTTTGTCTATATTGTCAAAACCTTTATTGACAATCAATTTTGAAGTCGGATATTTTTTGTGAAAAGCCTTTATAAGCACAGTGGAGGCTTCTTCTGCTTCACTCTCAAAATAGAAGTTTTGAAAACCCCGCTGTATTTGCGGAGCTATCTGTTCTTGAAAAAATTGCTCTTGATGTTTTTCTGCCGCTTTGTCTATAGAAACAAAAGCATACATTTTCTCTTTATAAACCCAAAACCCATGTGTATATACATTGGTCTTTTTTGGTTTGACAATAATATAATCATGAATCCCCACCATTGGGTAGGAAATTTCCGCTCCGTAGTAAAGCAATGCACTTTTTTCATACAGATTTGCAAAAAGTACACTCCCAAGAAAAAGCAGAAAAAAGAGCAGTTTCATTCTAACATCGCAGCTTGCATATATAAAAATTGGTACCGTAGAAACAACTCAAAAATACTCCCGCCAACACCATTAACCGATTCTGTATAGTTTGCACCAACAACCATATGGTCTTGTGAAAAGAGTTTGCCTCCATACCCAACATTCACATTGTAAGAAAGAGCACCAACTTCGCTGTTATAAAAGGTATTTATCTGCGCAAAAGGTCGCCAAACTCTAGTGTAGAGTGCACTGTTTGCCATACCATAGGCAAAATCAAAGCCAAGGTTATAAAACTCTTTTGGCAGAACAACATTTCCTGCTGTTTGCACTTTGTCTATAGTACCTTTCCTTCCCTGCGTTTCACTATACTTGCCATAATCTCCAAATACACCAATACGCATATCAGGATAGCCATTACGAATCTGATGTCCCACAAGAACACGAGCATAATTGCCATCCCCTAAATGGACACCATCTTGAGAATTAAAGCGATTATTTTGCCATAAAAAGTTCACTGAAGTTGAGGCTAAAATATCAAGTTTTACACCAAGGGAAAACATATCTTTTTTTCCAGCTATCAAAAGCTGTGTCGTCTCTTGTGCCTTTTTATTTTTGGCATAAGAGGTATAGAGTTTCAGTAATTTTGTATACTGATACTTTGCAAAAACCTCGAGAGCACCATAGGTTGTCATTGAGTCTGTATAGCCTATTTTCGCCCCGAGCTCACCCCTGTTAAAGAGTTTTTTTACACCCATATTCAACTCCAAGGTTGCATTTGGGACATACAATAAACGGTTATAATCTAAACTGCTGTTACGATAGTAATTCATCTCACTGATGATGCTATAGCCATGATTCACATACGTCTCATTTTTCAACTCCACATACTTTCGAAGGATAGGGTCACGATTATAGTAAGCGATTTTACTCTCAAATCTGTTTGAACGCTCTTGAGAGAGATTTTTATGTGCTATATATGCATCTTGACTCTCACTATTTTTAGCAAGTGCTTGAAATGCCAAATCTTGTGCAAGTGCAATTTGTCCATCGCGCTTTGCCACCCCACTTGCATCTAAAAATGCAAGCGAATGCAAATATTTTAAAAGAAGGTTTTCGAGTTCACTATGGTTATGCTCTTGCATTGCATTTGCAAATTTAAGCCACAGTGCTTTTGTCTCTATATGTTCATAGATTGCATGTGCTTTTTCTTTTGCACCATTTTTCGTCGCCCATGTATAGGACAAATCATCATAATGTTCCTGTGTAAGTACTGCTTTAGCAGCTTTGAGTTTTTGCTCAAAAGTATCAGGATCCATAAGATGCATCTGCACACGTAAATATTGGTATTGGAAGGCATCTGTTTGGACAATTGCTGGTTTTTTCTCTTTTTGTTGCTGTAAGTTTTGTGCTATCTTGTAGAGTATCTGCTTGTATGCATTGAGGTTATTTCTTTGGGCATAAATATCTGCTTGTAAAAATTTAAAACCTAATGTTTTTGTGATACTCGCTTGCATTTGTAATAATTTATCAAGATAAAAGAGTGCCCTGTTGCTATCTTGAAGCTGATAATAAGCACTTGCAAGCGGGTAGTAAAATGCAACAGGAAGTGCACTATTTTCAGACAAATGTGTAAGGGCAGATTTGAGTTTTTGCTGCTTATGGTACTCTATGTAAAGGGCAATCGCTTGGAGTTGTATTTCTATGCTCTCTGGATCTAGGGAAAGAGCCTTAGCTATCGCTCTTTCTGCCTGCACTGATTTGTGAAAATAGGCATATACATTTGCTTTTACCAACCAATAATTTGCTTCTTGCTTAAGAGTGCTGGATGGATTTTTTTCTATAGCCTTAATGACATTTTCTAATGCTTTGTACTGCTTTTGCTCCATTGCCTTGTTGGCATAGGTATAAAAAAGGTGTGACTCATGAAATTTCTCATAAGCAGCCAGTGCCATCTGTAAAACTTTTCTATCATCTTTGCCTTTGTTCACATACATCACACGTTCATAATCTACCAATCTGCCTTGTTCATGTTCAATCAGTCTCTCAGAAGCATCGCCCGCTGCTTGATACCTTTTCAAATACCAACCCACATCACTTTTGAGTTGATAATATTTTTTATCATCATTGCTGTTTTGAATCTTCTCTATCACAGCATAAGACTTTTGCATCTTATGTTTTAAGTAA
>JALWON010000280.1 GCA_027083475.1 Sulfurimonas sp. | reverse complement strand
ATGCACTTGAAACTGAAGAGAATTATCTAAAATCATTGCTTGAAAAAGATGGAAAAAACAATATCTTTGATATAAAATTAGCGATGAAAGATATCATGTGGGATAAAGTTGCAATCTTCCGTGATGGAAAAAATCTAGCCGAGGCAGTAGATGAACTCGAAGAGTTATATAAAAAGTCTCTTGATGTATCAGTTCAATCAAAAACAATGGCAGGAAATCCTGAGCTAGAAGAGGCTTATAGAGTTCCAAAAATGCTAAAACTTGCTCTTTGTGTTGCAGTTGGTGCAAGGGATAGAACAGAGAGTAGAGGAGCTCACTATAGAGAAGATTATCTCAAGCGTGATGATGCAAATTGGCTAAAAAGAACTTTGACTACTTGGAAAGAGGGAGATACACTTCCTACTGTCACTTATGAAGATTTGGACATCATGAAGATGGAGATGCCACCAGCATTTAGAGGTTATGGTGTCAAAGGCATGATAATTGAAAATGAGTTAAGTGCAAAAAGGCAGGAAGAGGTTGATAAGATAAGAGAGGAGATGGAAGCAGCAGGTAAGGATAGAATCGAGATACAAACTGCTTTGATGGACTTTCCATTGCAACCTTACTATAAAGCAAAAAATGAAAGATTTGGAGAATAAAATGGGACGAATGATAACAATTAAAGCATTGAAATACAATCCAAACTCAAAAGTTTCTAGGGCACATTTTGCTGAGTATCAACTCGAAGAGACTGACGGCATGACACTATTTGTAGCGCTCTCAAAGATAAGAGAAGAGTTAGACCATGATCTATCTTTTGACTTTGTTTGTCGTGCAGGTATTTGTGGAAGTTGCGGTATGATGGTAAATGGCACTCCAAAACTTGCATGTCGAACTTTGACTAGGGACTATGAAAGTGGCGTGATTCAACTTATGCCTATGCCAGCATTTAAACTTATAAAAGACCTCTCCGTGAACACAGGAGAGTGGATGGAAGGCATGAGTAAAAGAGTTGAAAGTTGGGTGCATACAAATGAAGTGCCAGATTTTACCAAGCTTGAAAAGCCAATCGATCCTCAA
>JALWON010000279.1 GCA_027083475.1 Sulfurimonas sp. | reverse complement strand
ATACATACCTACCCCTACGGGCTTATGACTGGTATGTCTTATCCCGTATGGGGGTGGCTCTTATGAGCAACTAAAATTTTGACAATAAAACACCCTCGTTAATAAAAACGATTTAAAAACTTAACAGTTTAATGTTTAGTTTTGGATGTTTAGTGTGTGTTGTTTTTTGGGGTGGTTTTTATGGCAATAATCGCCAATATCATTGAAGCGATTGAAATAATGCCAATTAGTATGACTGCACTATTCATCTTTGGCTCCTTTGTTATAAATGACAATTCCAAAGAAAGAAATCATCACGGTTCCTATAATTATAGCACTAATCGTTGTCATATCCAAGTTTATATTGAACCCTCTTAATAATGCTTGAGGAGTATATATACAACTAAGTTTTTTTGACCATGCCATGAAATACCAAGGTGGTAAGAAGAGTATGAAGTTTCTCAATGAGATGAAAGGGATTATACCCTTTGAAGCAATAGAAAAAATACTTATAGAGAAGAATATATATAAACCAAACAAAGGTAAAACAGGAAGACCATCTATCCCAGCAAAGGTATTAGTAGCAGCACTCTGCAAAAAACGGAGCAAATCGGACACCTATGACACTTCTATCCGGACACTAATGACAGTTTCATTCGGACAGTGATGACGGAAATGATTCGGACACTTTTGTCTAAAGTCCGTCAACTTATATTCGTTTAAGATAGAGATATTTTCTAAATTCAAATACACTAATTGTAAATTTATTTACAAAGGTGTTAGTAATGAGGATTCTATCAATGAAATCAGTTCGAGACATTGTAAAACTCCATAGTGATATGGGCTTATCAATCAGAAAGATTCAAGGTGCTACAGGAGTAGCTAAAAGTACAGTTGCAGATTATATTAAGCGGTTTAAAGAGTTAGGTTTATCACTTGAACAGATAGAAGTATTAGATGATCAAAATCCCAATGACCATTAGGTACTTTCTTATTTCGAGAACGAAAGATAAAGCTATCATCTATTGCTACATAGACTCGTTTTGGTTTGATTTGATTGACAATATAAATCAATAAAGAGTTG
>JALWON010000278.1 GCA_027083475.1 Sulfurimonas sp. | reverse complement strand
TGTTTTGCTGCGTCATAAAAGCTATCACCGCTCAAGTCAATATGAGTAAAAGTGAGTGCTAGACTCAGCACTACAAATGCTATAAAGTACCAGCGTAACTCTTCACTCTTATAGCCACTAAAATCCTTATGGTAGAGCTTCAGATGTGCCAAAAAGTTAATCCCTGAAAGCATCATAAAAATTGTTGTAGTCCAGATGATACCATCGTTTGTAAAATAGCCTAAAGAGTTGTTTTTTGTAGAAAATCCCCCTGTTGAGATTGTTGAGAACGCATGATTGAGTGCATCAAACCAGTTCATACCAAAAAACTTCAATAAAAGCATATCAACAAATGTCAAAATAAAATAAACCAACCATAAGCTGAGTGCTGTATCTTTTATTTTGGGAGTTAATTTTTCTAGCTCTATGCCTGTTGCTTCTGCTTTAAAGAGAGATAAACTTCCAGTTGGGTTAATCATAGAGAGCAGTCCAACACCTAAAACAATCACCCCAAGACCACCCATCCAGTGCATTAAACTCCGATGGAATAGAAGCATATGAGGCAACGACTCAATGTCACTAAAAACAGTTGCACCCGTTGTTGTAAACCCACTAATAGCTTCAAAAAAGGCGGACATAAAAGAGATATTTGTATAAAGATACAAAGGAATAGCCCCTGCCACACCCAATAAAATCCATAATAGATTGACAATTAAGATGCTATCTTTTATTTTTAAGGTAAGTTCATGCTTGATAAGAGTAAGAAAAAGACTTACATTAACAAGAAAAAAGAGTCCATCAAAAAACAAGAACTTGTGGTAATTTTCATTATAAATGATGCCTACAAGCACATCGAGTAAAAAGATGATGGCTACTGTCATTCCAATCAAAGAGAGGACTTTTGTAATGTTTTTAAAGCTCATAAATCCATTGCTTCACTTTTGCACTCTCTTTTGTCTCACAAAACGCAAGAATGACATCATTTTCTTGGACTATGAAGGTATCTGTAAAGGCATACAATTTTTCATGACGTAAAAAAAAGAGTTGAGAATGTTTTACTTTAGGTGCTTTTATTTTTTTATCAA
>JALWON010000277.1 GCA_027083475.1 Sulfurimonas sp. | reverse complement strand
TTTTTTACTCATGTATGTTGCTTGTGTTTTCTGTCTATTTATAACAGCAAGTTGTACTTGTGCAGATGTCCTTCCTCCACTATAAAGGGGAATACTCAATGTAACACCAACAAGAGAGGAGTCATACTGGTTCAGTGTACGTTGCTCTGTATAAGAAGCAGTAGCATCTAAAGAACCATAGTGAGAAGCCTTTGCTACCTTATAGTTCGACCCCTCTTCTTGTATACTTTTTTGCAATGTTTTAAGTGTAAGTGAGTTCTTCAAAAGAGTCTTTTCATCCACATCTAAAGAGGTGATTGGCTTCAAGGTGTTTTGAAGGACAACATCTTGAGGAAGCACCTCCCCCATATATAAACCTAAACTTACTTTTGCTTTTTCATAGCTAGCTTTTGCAATAGCAAGATTATCCTTTGCGAGATACACCGCAGATAAAAACCGTGTAGAATCTACCTCTGTTTTCAGCCCATTACGCACAAAAGCTTCTGCTTGTTTGAACAACTCCTCTTTGAGTCTCAAATCTTTCTCTTTTACTTGTATTGCTTCTGCTTGGACAAGCATCAACTCATACTGCAACTTGACTCTATAAGCAAGAAGTGCTTTTGCTTCTTTGAGTGTGAGTTTTGCGACATCTTTGGAAGCTCTTTTGGCTTCTATATTTGCACTTGTTTTTGAAAAATCCCAAATTTTTTGATGCAAGACGCCGCCAACAGACCACCCATCACTATCTTTGGTTTGAAAAGTACCATTCACAGGTAAAACATATGTACGAGTAGGGTCATACTCCGCATTGAGTGTCACTTGAGGAAGATAATCTGATTTTGCAATTTTTATTGCGTCCTCACTTGAACCTACATTTAAAAGAGCATATTTTATATCGGGGTGTGATTGTATAGATTTGTCTATGCACTCCTCTAAAGTAAGTGCTTGGGCAAGAGTACCAAACATGAGGATAGAAACGATAATTATTTTGTTCACTATAAAATCCTAAAAATTAATATAGTGAAATTATGACACTTTAGTATTAGGGCATCGTTAATAAGACTTTTTTTTTACTTTTTCCACCCCACTAA
>JALWON010000276.1 GCA_027083475.1 Sulfurimonas sp. | reverse complement strand
ATCCAAAATCGCTACTTTTACCATCCACCAAGTACTTATCCAAGAGATAAGCATGAGAAATAATGCAAAAGCAACATGTGTTAAAAATATACTAAAATCCACTATGCTTTACCTCTGTAGGTATTGACTAAAGTTTTAAACATCTTTCTTATTATTTTCATGTTTCATTGTGATATAAAAAAAAGAAGCATAAATCCACATATGCCACATACTCAAATCGGGCTGCTGGCGTTGAAATCCCATAAGTAAAATAATCATCACTGTTAATGCTACTACGAAATTAACCTTACCCTCATTATCATTTATATTTGCAGCCAAAGAAAACTTCAAAGCCTGCCACCCCAAGACTCCAAACATTAATAAATAGGCAAGCCCTCCAATCACACCTGACTCAAGCATAGCATTCGCATACCCAACTGAAATGGGATAATTTACAGTTATCATACCCAAAGCACTTCCTGTACCAAATGGGTGAACTGTTAAATACTCATACGATGAAAGTATAGATTGAAGGCGTCCTGGTAATGATACAAAAGCTTCTATTTTATGCCTAAATGCCAAAGGTTCACTAGAGAATAAAGCTTCCAAATAAGGTAAACCCAAAATCACAGCTAATATACAAGTTAAAACTAATAAGCAAAATAAAATATTCTTGGAAAATACTTTCTTTTTAGCCGATAATAGTATAGCTAAAGCCATTTCCCACAAGCCACCAGTTGAATGGCTAGCAAAAACTCCTATTAACACAAGAGCTGTTCGAACATAAGACTTAGCCACAATCAAAAACCAAAAAACAGCGGGAAGTATAGTTAATGCAAAAGTTCCAGACTCTTCACAAAAACCTTGCATTCTTCGGTGTCCATCAAAATAATAAGCACCCCAGTACACTTGAAAATACTGTGTATGTTGAGTTACTTTTTGTGTCAGAGACTCAATAGGAGTGACCAAGTCAAACTTTATAGAAATAGCTGTCAAACTAGCTAAAAATACAATAACCAACACAAGAAATGAATATGCCTGAAAACTTCTAATGACTATATTTCGTTTCATATATAGCAACAAAACCCAAAAAAACATTACTTTGTAAATCGTAATGCAATATTGCTTCAAACTATACAAACTATCAGAGTAAAGTGTTGATGATAATAAAGATAATAAATATATAGCCCAAAAGAACATAAACCATTTATGCCATCTTAACCACTTAAGTTGATTAACTTTCGAATGCCATATAAGTTTTACTAAAACAACAATAGAAATTACGAAAAAGGCAACCTGAAACTCACGGTATGCTAAAAATTTCAACATAATTGGAAATAAAAACCAAGAAGAAATAATTAGAATAAGAAGTGCTGTAGTACTTGAATCACTTTCTTTTTGTCGTTCTTTTGCACCAACAAAACTTTTAAGTTCATACATATTCATCAAGTATTTAAAGAAGAAGGAATATGGCTTGCTCGAACAAGCACACTTTCTACGACATCCGCAATAAATATTATACTCTCACTTGAAACCGTATGATCTATAGGCAACATTAAACTTGCCTCCCCAAGAGCTTTTGCTACTGTCAGCCTATCCTTTGGATATGGCTTTAAATTAGAAAATGCCTTTTCTAGATAAATCTCAGAACAACTTCCAGAATAACAAGGTACTCCTAGTTTATTAATTTCTTTAATAATTCTATCGCGTGTCCAACCATGTTTTAGAAAGTCTTTTTGTATATAGCAATATAGCTTGTAATAAGCATGTTTGTAGTTAGAAGGGACAGTAGAAAATCTAACTAAGCAGTTGCTAGATAACCGATTTATCAACATATTGGCATTTTCCATTCTTCTTTCTAGCCAATGAGGAAGTTTTACCAATTGTTTTCTACCAATTGCCGCCTGCATTTCTGTCATGCGATAATTGGATCCGAATGATTCATGTAACCATCTATAACCTTGTCTAGATTCACACTTATGTGCAATATCATAATTTTTTCCATGGTCTTTATAGGCCCATGCTTTTTTCCACCGAACTTCATCTTTTACCAGTAAGATTCCGCCTTCACCACCAGTTGTCATAATCTTATCTTGGCAGAATGAAAATATAGCGGCATCTCCAAAAGAGCCTACTTTTTGCCCATCACATTCGGCTCCATGAGCTTGGGCACAATCCTCAATTACCGTTAGCTCATGTGACCTTGCATATTCCATAATATCATTCATAGCACATGGATAGCCAGCTAAATGAACAGGAATAATCGCTTTTGTACGACAAGTCCTAACTTTATCAATTGTCTCTACCGTGATATTACCACTATTTTCATCCACATCAGCAACAACTGGAGTAGCTCCACGAGCAACCACTGCACTTGCCGTAGCAATAAAGGTGCGACTAGGAACAATAACCTCATCTCCATCAGCTATATCAAATGCATATATTGCTAATTCTAAAGCTAAGGTACCATTCGCCAATGAAATAGCATGCTCGCAATGGTGAAAAGCAGCAAATTCTTTTTCAAACAGTTTGCATTGCTCACCTGTCCAATAGTTAACGCGACCAGATTCTAAAACTTTTTGGACGGCATCTAGTTCATCCTGTTCAAAGCGAGGCCACATTGAGATACAATCTGTCATTTGCTTACTCACCATCGTTCTCAGGAATATATAACTCAGCCTGCCCATCAATAACAACTTTATTATTTACAGTACAAACCGTTTTAAAAAAAAACACGCTGTTTTTTCAGATCAACCGATTCAACTTCAACTGCAGCTAAAACAGTATCACCAAGATAGACAGGTCGTTTAAAATTCAAGGATTGAGATACGTATACACATCCGTAACCAGGCAGTTTTGTACCAAAAATAGCCGAGAACAAGGAAGCTGATATCATGCCGTGTGCTATACGTCTCCTAAAACGAGTACCCTTAGCAAATTCATCACTCAAATGCACAGGGTTATGATCTCCTGATAATTCAGCAAACACTTTAATATCAGCATCGGTTATTGTTTGGGACTGACTTGCTTTCATGCCAACGCATATATCAGAAATTTTCATAATATCTTACCCTTTAAACTATCACGCGAAAGAATTCGTGCAGGGTTCCCAATCATTGTCACGCCATCAGGCACATTCTTAGTTATAAAAGCCCCTGCAGCAATAGTTGCTCCTTTCCCAATTTTAATGGGTCGCTTTTTTGAATTACCTTGTTTTATAATTGCCCCTGAACCAATATAGACATCATCCTCAATCACCACATTACCATTACACATCACATGTGGTGCAAATGTTACATAATCACCTATCACACAATCATGGGCTACATAGCTATAAAGGTTTGCATGAAAATAAGAGCCAATCCTAACATTTGAAGTAAGTGTTACAAAAGGACATAAAATAACCCCTTCGCCCATTTTTACATCATCTAAACAAACAACATTGGGAGCAACCAAACTCCAATTTTTCATGCCAGAAGCTATACATTTCTTAGCAAGTTCTCTTCGTATGTTGTGGTTTGCTATCGCTATAGAAACAAACTTTTCCTGTGCTCTTATTTTCTTAAAAGCATCAAAAGATAAAACTTCGCACCCATTACATATCTTCTCATCGAAAGAATCATCTATAAAAAAAAGTTCTCCGTCACTTTCTTTTTCAACATATTCTCTAGCAAAAGGAAGGACTTCACGCCCAAATCCACTCGCTCCATATACACCATATATTTTTTTTCTTATCATACCTTATCCCTAGGACTACCCTGAAATCGGCTAGCCGTTACTTCCCCTGAAGCTGATATACCCTCTCGAAAAAGAACTTTTTTTAATGTTAATAAAATAATTTTTAAATCTAGCAAAATAGATGCGTTATCCACATACCAAATATCTAACTTAAACTTATCTTCCCAACTGATTGCATTTCTTCCATTTACCTGAGCCCAACCAGTCACTCCAGGCCTGACCTCATGCCTTCTATTTTGTTCTTCATTATAAAGAGGCAAATAATCTACTAACAAAGGTCTTGGACCAACTAAGCTCATATCACCTTTCAAAACATTCCACAAACTAGGAAGCTCATCTAGACTTGTTGATCGTAAAAAAGAACCAAATTTTGTCATTCGCAACTCATCTTTTAAAGGTTTTCCATGGCTATCAAAAACATCTCTCATTGTGCGAAATTTAAGTAAAACAAATTTTTCACCATGCAAACCAGGTCTTATTTGCCGAAATAGAACTGGCGTTCCCAACTTTATACGTACAATCACAGCTAAAAATAGTAATATAGGACTCAATAAACATAAGCCAACAAATGAAATGATTAAATCGAACATTCGTTTCATAATAAACTACCATAAAAGCTTAACCAAGCCTCAACCACACGCTCTTTCGAGAAGTATTTTTCAACCCTAGAAAACGCAGCGTTACCTAATTTTTCTCTATACTCATCATCCACCATTTGTGATATAGCCCTTGCCAAGGCATCAACATCACCGACACTATAAAGCAAACCTGTTTCATTGTGTTTAACGGCATCAGATAAACCATAAACATCACTTCCTATTGCAGGCACACCACAGGCAGCAGCCTCAATCACCACATTACCAAAGCCCTCCCTATAACTTGGTAAGCATAAAACATCTACTGCCGCCAAATAATCCTCAGGCTTATCAGTAAAG
>JALWON010000275.1 GCA_027083475.1 Sulfurimonas sp. | reverse complement strand
TTTTTTACATGGACGACTTCTTCTTCAAGTATTACATGTAAAGTATTACTAATTTTTTCAAGCATTGCATTTTTTGATAATCTCTGTATTTTTTGCAGTATCATCGGTGTTGCATCTAAGCCATTTGCTTCAAGATAACGAGGAACGACTGCCATACGTTCAAGAAGAGTCTGTGTTCTCTGGCTCGCTTCAAACAAAGCATTATGTACTTCTACATCTCCATACTGCAAATTTCACAAACATTCTTCCATCTTTTTCACTTTTAGCCTTCCACTGATTTCACAAACTGCCTTCCACCCTTTTCACTTTTTACCTTCCACTTTTTGAGTGTTTTGTGAAAAGATTTTGAAAATCGAGTTGGCGAAATAGTTGAGTCTCTAAACAAGCTAAACCTACCATCTAATGATGGTGCTAAACTTTGTCTATCTCAATTGAGATGGAGAAAAATATGAAAGGATTAAGCATGTTGAAGATCAAAGAGATTTTACGACTAAAATGTGAAGCTAAACTATCCAACAGAAAGATAGCGAGAGCTTTAAATATCAGCCATAGTATAGTCAATGGATACACTAAAGAGTTCAAACTCACAAACAAGAAGTATGAGGATATTATCTCTCTTGGAGACAAAGAGATTCTTGCACTTTTTAAATCTACCCGCACCGCAGAGAGCAAGTACCCACTTCCTGACTTTGCGAAAGTGCATGTAGAACTTAGAAACAAGATAGTAACCCTGACACTTTTGCATGAAGAGTACATTGAAAAGTGTCCCAATAAACAAGGCTACGGCTTTACATGGTTCTGTAACCAATATAAAATCTACTCTAAAAAGATAAACCCCTCAATGCACCTCACCCACAAAGCGGGTGAAAAGACTTTTATAGACTTCAGCGGTAAAACAGTAGATATCGTAAACCCTACAAATGGTGTCATCACTAAAGCAGAACTCTTTATAGCAGTACTTCCTGCATCAGGCTTTGCCTTTGTAAAAGCAATAGCTTCACAGAAGAAAAGAGACTTCATTGATGCACATGCCGATATGTTTACATACTTTGGTGGCGTCACTGAACTCCTTGTCCCTGACAACCTCAAGAGTGCTGTCACAAGAGCTGATAACTATGACCCAGATGTCAATCCTGATTATACAGCAATGGCAAGACACTACGGAAGTGCTGTTATGCCTACTCGTGGATATAAACCTAAGGACAAGGCTCATGTAGAACTTGCAGTAAAACTTGTACAGAGATGGATACTAGCACGACTCAGAAACTTTACCTTCTTCTCTATAGCAGAGCTCAACAAAGAGATAGAGAGACTAATGCCTCTTTACCATGACAAGATTATGAAACATCTAGGTTGTAGTAGAAGAGAGCTCTTTCTTAAGCTAGATAAGCCAGCACTAATGCCACTGCCTGCTACAAGATATGAGTACAAAGAGTTTAAGCTACTCAAGGTGAGTAAGGATTATCATATCCAATTAGAACATAACTTCTACTCAGTTCCTTACCAGCTTATAGGCAAAAAAGTAGAAGTATGGTTTGGTGCAAAAATTGTAACAATCACTTATGAGGGTAAAACAGTAGCAACACATCCTAAATTACTTCACAAAGGTGCCTACTCAACCAATAAAGAACATATGGCATCTTCTCATCAGAAGTATCTTGAGTGGTCCCCTGGTACGATTATGAACTGGGGACTTGCTATCGGGACAGAGACTGCAAAACTCTTTAAAAATATTATGGATTCTCGTCCCCATCCTGAAATGGGATACAGGAGCTGTTTAGGAATCATCAGAGAGTATAAAAAGTATCAAGAAAAAGAGTACACAGAGGAGCATTTAGAAATTATTTCCACTATGGCTATCTCTAAGCATTACTACAAAGTAGGACAAGTAAAAGATTTACTCAAATCTTACACACCAAAAGATAGTGATGAGAGTGCATCACTCATTGCTCTTACGACACACAAGAACATCAGAGGTGCTGAATATTACAGCTAAATCACTATATAGTCAACTATATAACAATCTAAAAAATAAGGACAAATTATGCCATTACAAGAACTTACAGAGAAACTTAAATTAGGCGCTTTTTACACAGCTTACATAGAACAAGAGACACAACCTGCTTACAGTAAACTCCCATTCCAAAAGCGAGTGCAGATGCTACTTGAAGCAGAGGAGTTAGACAGAGACAATAAGAAGCTCCAAAGACTTATCAAACAGGCTAAACTTCATGAGAGAGGGGCAAGCATCAGTGAGATAAATTTTACACCCGATAGGAATTTAGATAAAAGTGTTCTACTTGATTTAGCAGGTGGGAACTATCTGAAATATTTTAGGAACATTATTCTCACGGGTCCGACGGGATCAGGAAAATCATATATCGCACAAGCATATGCAAACAAAGCTATGAGTATGGGGTATAGTGCTCTGTATTTGAGAGTACCAAGACTCATGCAACACTTACAAGCGATAAGAGGAGATGAGGAGTATCTCAAATACTTAGCAAGACTCAAACGAATCAACCTGCTGATACTTGACGACTTCGGAGTGAGTCCCCTTAAAGCTGCAGAAGCCAGAGATTTACTAGAGATAGTCGAAGATAGAGTGAATCAATCATCTGTCATTGTTACATCTCAACTTGCCATACAAGACTGGCATGGGTATCTGCATAATGCAACTATAGCAGATGCAATCTTAGATAGGATTGTGCATAACGCCTACAAAATAGAATTTCAAGCTGATGGAGATTCCCAACGTAAGATAAATGCTAAGAAAATGATGAAATAGGAAAAACATTCTTCCACTCACTCTCATTTATGCTACAATTTTAGATGCTTGTTTGAGACTCAAAAAAGTGGAAGGCTTGGAGTGAAACGGGTGGAAGAATAAAGTGAAATATACATCCATACTCAGCACCAAGTTCTTTGAGGAGTTTTTCAAGTAGTAAAAAGTGGCGTATTTCATCATCGGCAACTTCCAGCCAATCATCATAATAACTTTTTGGCAAGTTTGTAAATCTATAAGCCCCATCAAGTGCCAAATCTATAGCGGAATACTCAATATGTGCAATGGCATGAAGTAAATTAATCTGTCCCTCTTTTGTACTCAGATTACTTCTACGCGGCACATCCTGCGGGGGAATTATTTTACATGTAAGACTATAAGAGGGTTCTAAAAATTCTTTTACTTTATAATTGTTCTTAAATACAACATCGCCTGCTTTATATTTTGCATAAAAGTCATAAAATCTATTGATTTTTTCTTTGGGAGATTTTATCTCTAAAATTAACTCTAATTCTTTATAAAAATTCATATACGAATAATGCTATAATTAGGCTAAAAAAGAGATTATGATGCAGATTAAAAAGCAGCCTATGGGACCGTACCAGACAAATTGTTACATTGCAACTGTTGATGGCAAAGATTTCATTATCGACCCTGGTGTTGGTGCCACGCAATGGGTTTTAGACAATGTCACCAATCCTGTAGCTATTTTAAACACACACGGACATTTTGACCATGTCTGGAGCAATGCAGAATTACAAGAAAAGTTAGGTATTAAACTCTACACTCCAAAAGATGATATTTTTTTACTGCAAAGCAGTGATTGGATGCCTGATTTGCCACCTTCAACACCTGATGTAGCCATTGAAGGGGATGAAGAGTTGTATTTTGACGGAGTAAAAGTAAAATTTACCCATTTTCCCGGGCACTGTCCTGGATGTTCTACAATTGAAATAGGTGATGCCATGTTTAGCGGTGATTTTATTTTTAATCGCAGCATAGGACGCACAGATTTTCCGTATTCTAGTCCCGAAGATATGAAAAAATCTTTGCAAAAATTTAAAAAAATTCCATATGATAAAACTGTTTACCCGGGTCATGGAGAGAACACGACAATCAAGCAAGAACAACAGTACACAGATTACTGGATAAATCAATTATAAAGGTAAAACAACAGATGCAAGACAATTTTAAAAACAAAGCACAAGACTGGGACAGTGGTGATATACGCGTAAACGGAGCGAAAGCCATTGCAAATGCTATAGAAAACGAGATAGAGCTTACTCAAGATATGGAAATTTTGGATTTTGGCGTTGGAACGGGATTACTTGGTTTTAGCATAGCACCAAAAGTCAAACAAGTTTATGGAGTAGACACTTCAGCAAAAATGCTTGAAAAACTTGAAGAAAAGAATAGTCCACAATTAGCAATCAAAGCATACCATCAAGACATCATACAAGAACCACTAGAACAGCAATTTGATGGTCTTATAAGTTCTATGACACTCCACCATGTTCAAGATTTAGATGCTTTTTTTCATACAATTTATAAAAATATTAAACAAAATGGATTTATAGCCATTGCTGATTTAGAAAGTGAAGATGGAAGCTTTCACTCTGACAACACAGGTGTACATCATTTTGGATTTGAAGAAGAAGCATTAAAAGAGATTGTACAAAAAAATGGTTTTAAAGATATAAAAATACAAAATATCAACACTATCAACAAAGAGCATAGAAATTTCTGCGTATTTTTACTTACTGCAAAAAAATAGTAATTTTTTTTACTCTTCGTCCTCTAAAAGTTTTAATTTTAAAATATGTTTTTCAGTAATAACTGTTTTAAATTCACCTTCAAAAACTTTTATATCA
>JALWON010000274.1 GCA_027083475.1 Sulfurimonas sp. | reverse complement strand
TATAGCGTTCACTCAAGCATCCAGCCATGACTAAAAGAGAATCCTCTTTTCTTTGTTCATGTAAAGAGAGAACAGTGTTGATAGACTCCTCTTTTGCGGCATCTATAAAACCACAGGTATTGACGATGATTACATCGGCATCTTCATTGTTATCTGTGAGTTCATACTCTTTGAGTCGTCCCATCATAACTTCAGTATCGACAAGGTTTTTGGTGCATCCTAAGGATACAATGTGGAGTTTATTGCTCATATTTCTTCTTTTAGTATTTTTTTATGTTCTATAATCTGCATTGATTTTGACATACTCATGCCCCAAATCACAACCAAAGGCAGTAAATTTTCCATCGCCTTGTCCTAAATCACAAAAGATACTAAAGGCATCTCTTTGCATTATTTGAGAAGCTTTTGCTTCTTGTTGCGCATCAAAATAGATGTTCCCCCTCGCATAAACGCAGACATCTTCAAAGGAGATAGTGAGTTTTTCTTGGGTACAGCTCACACCACTTGCCCCAATAGTCGAAGCAATACGCCCCCAGTTTGGATCTTCACCATAAAGAGCCGTTTTGACAAGGAGCGAATCTGAGAGGGCTTTGGCTGCTATCTCAGCTTCTGTGTCATTTTTTGCTCCACTGACTTCATAGGTGACAAGTTTTGTAGCGCCTTCTCCATCTCGTACCATTTCTCGTGCTAAAAAGTGCATAATGGTATGGAGGGCTTCTTCAAACGCAGCAGCATCATAAGCACCACTTTTTGCATTTGCCAGCAGCATGACGGTGTCATTGGTGGATGTGTCTCCATCTACACTTGCTGCGTTAAATGTTGTACGTGTGACTCTGTTGAGTATATTTTGCATTTCGTTTGCTTGCACATTGGCATCTGTAGTGATAAAACAAAGCATTGTTGCCATGGCAGGATTAATCATTCCTGCCCCTTTTGCCATTGCCCCAAGGGTAAAACTTTTGCCATCTGCTAATTCTACTCTGAGTGCGATCTCTTTAGAGAAGGTGTCAGTCGTCATAATCGCTTTGGCTGCGTTGTTAGGATTTTTTTGTGAGAGATTAAAGTGCTTTGCACCTGCTATAATCTTCTCTTTTGGTAATCGTACCCCAATAACACCTGTAGAACTCATCACAGGGTTGATGGCTTCTTGCGGGAGAGTTGCTAAGATGTCGTGAATGTCTTGGACTCCTGCATCACCAGTTATTGCATTGGCATTTTTAGCGTTAATGAGGACAAAATTGGTTTGAAATGTGCCTTTGGCTTGAAAGTGGTGTATTGGAGCAGCTGCCATTTTATTGGTTGTAAAGACAGAGGCAATTTCACAGAGTGTATCGCTGTAAATAAATGCCATATCTTTTGCCCCATCAGGCTTTAAGCCAGCACTGACACCATCAGCAAAAAAACCATCTGCACTACATACTCCTGCGTTTGTTTGGACAATTTTATACATATTTGAGCTCCTTTGGTTTAACTCTTCTGAGGAGAAGTTCTTTGGTGATTTGGATGTTGCTGTGTGTGCCTATGAGGAGCAGTTTACACTCACTTGTCACCAAAACATCCCCTTTTGGCATTGTTATAAACTTCCCATCTTTTTTTGTGATGCCTACAACAGAACAGTTTGTTGTTTGTCGTATATGTGTTTCTTTTAACTTTTTAAGTACAGCCCAACTGTACTTTGGTACAAAAATTTCTTCCATATCTAAAGGGTTGTCATTTTTGTATAAAAACTCCTCAAGGAGATTTTCCATATCGGGTCTTGCGGCCATGGCACTCACTCTTTGTGCTGTGAGTTCTGTAGGAGAGATAACCGTGTCTGAACCCAATTTTTTTAGTTTTTCCACATCACTTAAATTCTCAGCAGAGGAGATAATATAGTACGGCTTGGGTAAATCATGCTCTTTTTCAAAAAGACGCACAGAAGCAATCATCGCAATGTTGTCTGTTACTAAACTTGAGAGGGTAATCAAACCTTTTGCAGAGGAGAGATGCGCTTTGAGCATAGTGAGTTCCGCATGCGGTTCGGCTTGAAGATAATTTGGGTATTTGTATTTTTTTGCCCATTCATGTATTTCTGTTCGCGGATCTATCACGACAAATGGAATATGATTTTTACGAAGTTGTTTGGTGACTTCTATTGTGTAATCGTTATGATGACAGACAACAAAATGCTTTTTTAACCGTGCAATCTGATACAACATTGCGCGCTCCTTTAAAATAGTAACAATATTTCCTCGATTTAATTCACCGACTAAAATACCCACAGCAACTGAAAAGACAGCAAACCCAGCAATAATAAGGGTGATAGTAAAGACCCTTCCTGCATCAGAAACGGGTGCAATCTCTCCAAAACCAACGGTTGTAAAGGTAATACCGGTCTGATATATGGCATCCATGATGCTAAAATCATCGATAATAATATAACCAATCGTTCCAAGTAACATGGTTAATACAGTCATGATGAGTGGTAAACGGAATGCTTTAAGGTGTGGATAAATCTCCGGAAGGAGTTTTGTGTCGGGTTTGGGAGCAATCTCCCAATCGAGGAATTTACGAATCCTTTGCAAAAGATTCAAAATAAGTTCCTATACTTTAAGAATTTTTCTTAAGTGTACGTAATTCTCTTGCAGAGATTTTAATTTTTTTTGTTGTTCCATCTTCGAGTGTGATACGCACTGTTCTGAGGTTTACTAAAAAACGACGCTTTGTTCTGTTTTTTGCATGAGAAACATTGTTCCCGCTCATAGGGCCTTTGCCACTAATAGCACATCTTCTTGCCATTTTGCTGTCCTTAAATATATTTATAAAGTTGCGAATTATAGCGCTAAAAAGCAAAACTACAACTTAAGGCTGTGAATTTTTCTAAATTCGTTTTATTTTATATTTCTTTTATTATTATCTGGTTAGAATATTTCCAACTTTAAGATGAATGAGGCTTATGTGATTACAAATGAAAAGATAAATAGCTTTATAGAGAAGATACCTCCAGCTTCCAAAGTACTCCAAGTGACACTTGCTTTACTTGATAGCGGTGAGCTTGTGAAAGCGGCACAGATAGCCAAAGAGGATTTAGCACTGAGTAGTTACCTCAAAAGTCTTGTCAATAAACCTATTTATGGTTTTAAAAATCAAGTTGATGATGTTTCTCAAATTTTTGGCATCTTAGGTGTTGCAAAATCACAACAAGCCGTGTATAACTATATGATGTCCCTACTTTCACCGAAAAAATGGTCACTTTTTGCCCTCAATCAATCCTCTTTTCATGATTTACAAGATACATTAGCCATTAATTGGCAAAAGATTTTAGCACATTTGCAAATTACCGATAAGGAAATCCAGAGTGCCATCACACTGCTTCCTGCAAGCATTATTGTCGCCGAAGCACTTTTTCATGAAAAAAAAGAGGATGTTGCATTGCTCAGAAGTGCGAGTGAGATTGATTTAAATACAATACTCCTGCGTTTATGCCAACGTGATTTGTTTGATATTTGTGAGATGATTGCAAAAAAATGGGAAATGCATGCGCACATTGGAGCTATAGTCCAAGCAGCCTCAGGGAGTAAACCTGCAGAGGATGCAAACATTGATACCTTAGGAAAATGGATGCACCTTTTACTCTTTTTTACCCTCTCTCAGCCAAAGTTTATTCAAGCACAACTCAACGACTTTATTGATTTTCATATAGAGTATGTGGATGCAATTTATGAAGATTTTGCACAATTGATGGAGATTCAATGAGAGCAGTTGTAAAAAATGGCATCGGTATTTTTACCCCGCAAGGTTTTTTAGATGGCAATAGTGCCAATAGTCTATTAACCCTAGAAGATGTAGAAGCTACAACAAAAATCAATGCTGAAATGGTGCTTGTTTCTTTAAAAAAAGTGGTTTTTTTTAATCGCAATGGTTTAGATGCTTTTGTCAAACTCTTTACAAAGGTACGCAATAAACAGCATATAACTGTAGGATTTTGCGATTATGATTACAAAAAATTTACAGCAATCAATAAATTTTATAAAAATGATTTAAATTTTTCACTTTTTAAATCACAAGAAATTGCTGCTCTTTTTAGTGCAAGTTATAAAAATAAAAACAAAAATGTCCTGCTTTTTAGTCAAGATAAATCACAATCTGCTGCGATGGCAATTGAACTGCATGATAATGGGCATAACCCAGTGATTGCACAAACGCAAGAGGAGTTTAAAGAGAAGTCGAAAAATAGAGAGAGTTATGATGTTATCATTGAAGATACCTATTTGGGACAGATGGGGCAGAGTGTTGCAACGCGTGTTACAGGCAATGCCATCATCTATACAGTCTCCTCTTTTTTAGATGCAGAAATAGGCAATACTTTTAATATTTCTTATCATAATAACTCTTTAAATGTTGGTTTCCGACTCTTTATTTTTGATGCCTACAAGGTCGTAAGCATGAATGTGCATGCGCTTAATTTTTTCTCAAAACTTGCTTCTTCAGGGGCTGAGTATAATGCAACCATCTGTTTTGTGGGAATGACATTTGAAAAAATACCGGTGAGTTTTAAAGAGACCTTGGAAGATTCAGGAATTATGTTTTTTGAGCAGATGGATGATATTTTGCAAAATAAAGAATTGCTTAAAGATTTAGGGGGAGGGAGTGCTTCTTCTGTGGCGAACAAAAGAGTGATTAACAAAGAGATAGTCACAGAACTCCCAAATTTTATAGAAGCAACGGTCAATACCATTGAGATGATGACAAACTCTCAAGCGATTAAAAATGCTGCAAAAGTAGATCAAATCACAATCAGTGGAAAACTTGAAGATAAAATAGCAAGTTCCATCGGTTTTTATGGTGATATTGATGGAATGGTGATTTTAGTATTTCCTTTTGATATTGCAAAAAAAGCTTCTGAACTGCTTATTGGGGAAGCGACAGAAGATACTGAATTGGTGCTTGATACACTTGCTGAACTTGTCAATATTGTCGGTGGAAAAATAAAATCTTTACTCTTTGAAGCAGAAATCAGCGTCAATATAACCCTTCCAAGAACCTACGATAATGTCAATTCACTTTTAGATGTAGTCGGCGATAAAAAGGGTGTGCAAGTTGATCTCTCCTTTGATAATGACAAGTTCCTTTTCTTCTTAACAAGATAAAAGTATTTTTCGTTTATAATTTCAAAAAAATAAGGCTTTTAGAATGATGAAAGTAGCTCCGAGTATCCTCTCTGCCGATTTTGGAAACTTGCAAAAAGATGTAGAAGAGATATGTAATGCCAATTGTGATTTGGTGCATGTTGATGTCATGGATGGTCATTTTGTACCTAATCTTACAATTGGACCTGTTGTCGTTTCTGCGGTTGCAAAGTGTGCGACAAAGCCTTTAGATATTCATTTGATGGTGCAAAACAATACCTTTTTTGTAGAACTTTTTGCACCATTGCAACCTGAATACATCTCTTTTCATATAGAAGAGGAGAAACATCCACACCGTTTGATACAAAAAATTCGCTCCTTAGGGATAAAACCGGCAATTGTACTCAACCCGCACACTCCACCAGAAGCTGTTGAATTTTTACTTCAAGATTTAGATATGGTACTTTTGATGAGTGTTAATCCTGGTTTTGGAGGACAGAGTTTTATTGAGAGTGTACTGCCAAAGGCAGCTCGATTGCATGCAATGCGCAAAAAACTCAATCCAAACTGTCTTATAGAAGTAGATGGGGGAGTGAGCGATGCTAACATTCAATCGCTTAAAGATGTAGGTGTGGATGTTGTGGTTGCAGGGAGTTATGTTTTTAAACATGAAAACCGCCAAAAAGCAATACAAAATTTACAAATATGAGAACAAAAATATGCGGCATTACCTCTTATGAGGATGCTATGCTTGCCATAGATGCGGGAGCTGATGCACTTGGATTTGTATTTTATGACAAATCTCCTCGTTATGTTACACCCAAGCAAGCCAAAGCAATGATTGAAAAACTTCCACCTTTTGTTGAAAAAGTGGCTCTTTTTGTGAATGAAGATGCAGACACAATTGATACCATTTGTCAAAGTGTGGGTGCGACACTTGCACAGCTCCATTTTGAAGCATCAGAGGAGTTGTACCAAAGTTTACAAATACCACATATCAAAGTTATACGAGCTAAATCGGCAGAGGATATTTTACGCTTTGAGCATGAATACCGACTTGTGGATGCTTATTGTGAAGCCTATGGCGGGGCTGGTAAACGCATCAATCTTGAGTGGTTTGAAGGTGTTGATTGTTCGAAGATAATTCTAGCAGGTGGACTAGATAGCGAAAATGTTGCTTCATTGCAAGCATATGGTTTTTATGGTGTGGATGTCAGTAGTGGTGTTGAAGCAAGTTATGGTGTGAAAGATGCAACAAAAGTAAAAAACTTTATTCGTAATGCTCACTAAGAATTTTCCACTCAATAAAAAAAGCATTGCAAAACTTGCTTCAAGAGGTTTACCTCTTGTTGAATTGAAAAATCAAATCACACAAAGTCTTGATTTCTTTTTAGAACTCACCTATGCACAGGGGCTGCATATTGTGCGTAAGCAGGGTCGTTACTATTTCAATACCAAGTTTTTAAAGCTTAATGAAGCAGAATTTTGTATAGTTGACATTGAAGCCAATGGCTCCAAAATAGAGAAGCATCAGATTATAGAGATTGCTGCACTCAAGATAAAAAATGGAAAAATTATCGATACTTATGAGTCTTTGGTCTATACCAAAGAGATTAACCCCATCATTTCCGAACTTACAGGAATTACGGCGGAGATGACACAGGACTCACCTGATCTTAAAACAGTGATGATGGAGTTTAAACTTTTTTTAGGGGATGGCGTTTTTGTCGCACATGATGTAAAGTTTGATTATAATTTTATCTCTTTAAATATGCAAAAAGTAGGTCTAGAACCATTACTCAACAGAAGTTTATGCTCACTTGCTTTAGCAGAACGTACGATAGTTTCTTACAAGTACTCTCTAGCCTATCTCGATAAAACACTCCATCTCAACCCAGATGCAACACATCATCGGGCAATGAGTGATGTCGTCACAACATATGCACTTTTTTTGTTGTCTTTAAAAAATTGTAATGAGAATTTAAATAATGTAGAAGATTTGATTCGTTTCTCAAAAGAGGCAAAAAGGCTCAAGCGGCCTAAATTTGACCCTTATTCTTCTGAGAATGCTCCAGGTTCAGTCAGTTTATCATAGCGTGCTTGCATTCTTGTCTCTTCGCTTAAGAGACGCAGGCTTGCAATACTACTGAGACAGTACTCTTTGATGACTTCTGCTGCACGCTCTTTATCTCGATGTGCACCAATGAGTGGTTCATCTAAAACATCATCAATGAGTTTTAACTCAAGTAAATCGCTACTTGTGATTTTGAGTGCATTGGTTGCAGTTTCTACTTTTTTCGGATCATTCCATAAAATAGCAGCACACCCCTCAGGAGAGATAACACTAAAGATGGAGTAACGCATCATCGCAAACTTGTCAGCAACGCCAATAGCTAAAGCACCACCAGAACCACCTTCTCCGATAACTATAGAGATAGTAGGCACTTTAAGTTCTGCAAACTCAAGTAAGTTTCTCGCAATTGCCTCACTCTGATTTCTCTCTTCCGCTCCAATCCCAGGATAGGCACCCGGAGTATCCACAAGCATAACAATAGGAATGTTGAATTTCTCAGCTAATTTGGCAGCACGAAGTGCTTTTCTGTAGCCCTCAGGATGGGGCATACCAAAGTTGCGTTTGAGTTTGTTTTTTGTACCACGACCCTTTTGCTCACCAATGACCATGACTTTTTCATCGCCAATATAGCCCATATAACAAAGAATAGCGGCATCATCATGAAAATGTCTATCTCCATGAATTTCATACTTGTCATGCATGATGAGGTTTATATAGTCAAGTGCATAGGGTCTATCTAAATGACGTGCAAGTTGTAATTTTTGAAAATCTGTTAGATTTCCATAGATTTTTCCTACTTCTTTGTCAAGATTTGCTTCGAGTTTTTTTACGGCACCTTCGTCATGGCGAACTTGTGCTGAAATAATATCTTCTTGAATAAATTTTATTTTATATTCAAAGTCTAAGTAAGTTGCCAATGTAAATCCTTATCTCTTAGATTTTTTTGAAAATTATAACGCCGTTTGTACCACCAAAACCAAATGAGTTACTCATAACATAATTGAGCTCGGCTTTTCTTGCACCCTCTGTGACATAATCTAAATCACAATTTTCATCTGGAGTTGTATAGTTGATTGTTGGAGGAATGATACCATCACGCATAGCCATTAAACAAGTCACTGCTTCAATACCACCAGCAGCACCTAAACAGTGTCCAAGTTGCCCTTTGATAGAACTCATTGGAGGACAGTTTTCTTTCCCTCCAAGGAGATTTTTCAGAGCAATTGTCTCATTCTTGTCATTAATAGCGGTACTTGTACCATGTGCATTCACATAATCAAGCTTTGGCTCCCCCGCCATTTTGTAGGCCGCTTGCATTGCACGCAGTGGACCATCTAAACTTGGTGTTGTAATGTGACTTGCATCACCACTTTCACCAAAGCCTGCGATTTCGCCGTAGATTGTTGCACCACGAGCCACAGCTGCTTCATACTCTTCAAGGACAAGTGCTGCTGCACCTTCACCCATAACAAAGCCATCACGGTCTGCATCAAAAGGGCGAGAAGATGTTTTTGGATCATCATTACGTGTTGAGAGTGCTTTCATGGCAGCAAATCCACCAATTCCAGCACCTGTGATAGCTGATTCTGCAGAGACAACTAACATTCTGTCTGCACCATTACACATAATTGTTTTTGTTGCATCACTAATAGCATGTGTTCCAGCAGCACAAGCGGTTACACTTGATGTATTTGGACCCTTTGTCCCATGCTCAATAGAAACGAAACCACCAAGCATATTGACTAATGCACCAGGAATAAAAAATGGAGAAATTCTTCGAGGACCACGAGTTTCAATAATAACAGAATTTTTTTCTATAGAAGGAAGTCCACCAATCCCAGAAGCAGCACTCACACCGAATCGCTCATAATCAATTGCTGCATCGCCAAAGTTTGCATCTGCCATTGCTTCTTGTGCCGCCTTCAGACCAAGATGGATGAATCTATCTGCTTTTTTTACTTCTTTTGGAGGCATTACCGTAGCAGGGTCAAAGTTTTTGACTTCACCTGCAATTTTTACACCATATTTTTCTGGATCAAAAATGGTAATAGTGTCTATCCCACACTCACCATCACAAATTGCTTTAAAAGCACTCTCTTTATCGTTTCCTACTGAGTTTATCATTCCTATACCAGTTACTACTACTCTTCTCATCATATCTCCATAATAAAATATAAAATACTTTTAAAAATCAACAAAATGTATTGACTATTAAAAGTATTTAAAAAATTTAGAAGTGGCTTCAAAAGCCCTTCTAAAATAACATGTGTCTTAGAACTATTTGCTTTCTACGTAAGCAACTACATCCGCTACAGTAGCGATTTTTTCCGCTTCGTCATCTGGAATTTCGATGTCGAATTTTTCTTCAAGAGCCATTACTAATTCAACAACATCTAGGCTATCAGCACCTAAATCTTCTACGAATTTCGCATCTTCTTTTACTTCATCAGCGCTTACGCTTAACTGTTCTACAACTACTTCTTTAATATCATCAATTAGTGCCATTATAGCTCCTGTGTTTAAGTTTAAAATCCTGAAATTATAACATACTTATCTTAATTAATTTAAAAAAATCAAAAAGATTTATGCCATATTCATGCCACCGTTTACTTTGAGTGTCTCTCCTGTGATGTAGCTCGCATGATCTGAGAGTAAAAATGCTGTCGCTTCAGCAATTTCACGCGCTTCACCCATTCTATTCATTGGTATTTTTGCATTGATACCCTCTTTGACTTCATCGCTTAAAACTTCTGTCATCTCTGTTGCAATAAATCCAGGTGTGAGACTGTTGTAGCGGATACCACTTGTCGCAGCTTCAAGTGCAAAAGATTTTGTCATTGCAATCACACCTCCCTTGCTGGCTGTATAGTTTGTCTGCCCTGCATTACCTGTTTCACCGACAATCGAAGCGATATTGACAACAGAACCAAATTTCTTTTTGCGTGCGGCTTTAAAAAACTCACGACTCCCTATAAATGTTGATGTTAAGTTGGCATTAATTACAGACATAAAATCTTCCGTTTTCATACGCAGTGCTAATTTATCATTGGTAATACCTGCGTTATTGACAAGGTAAGCGAGCTCCCCATCACTTGCAATGATTGTTTTTATGGCATCTATAAATGCCGCTTCATCACTCACATCAAAACCAATCACAGCTGCACTTCCACCTGTTGCTTCTATGGCTTCTTTGACTGCATCTGCCTCTACTGCACCACTTCTGTAGTTAATCCATACTTTTAAACCAAAACCTGCTAAAGTTTTTGCAATCTCTGCACCAATACCACGACTTGAACCTGTTACTAAAACATTTTTTCCACTAAATTTCAAAATTTATCCCCTTGCATTAAATTAAACTATGATCCATCTCAGATGGTATCTCTATATTCATGAGTTGTAGAACTGTTGGAGCGATGTTGTTTAAGCCACCACTCTCAACATGTTCTACTCCTTTGGCATCAACAAAACACCATACCTTACCAACGGTATGATTGGTGAGGACATTGCCTGCATCGTCTCTCATCTCTTCACAATTTCCATGATCAGAGGTAAGCACAAAGGCATACTCTTTCTCTTGTGCTTTTTCCCAAATTTTTCCAAGTTGCTCATCAACTGCTGTGACTGCAAGTTTGGCTGCTTCAAAATCTCCAGTGTGTCCTACCATATCTCCATTTGCAAAATTGACGACTATAAAATCATAAGCCTCATCCATGGCATTTAAGACTGCTTCTCCAACTGCTTCACAACTCATTTGGGGTTGCATGTCGTATGTTTTTACATTTGGGGAGGGAATGAGTACCCGTGTTTCGTTTTTGTAGGGTTCATCAATACCACCATTTAAGAAAAAAGTTACATGGGCATATTTTTCTGTTTCAGCAGTATGAAGTTGTCGTAAGCCTGCGTTTGCTATAACCTCTGCGAGTGTGTTTTTGGGTGCATCTTTTTTAAAAAGCACAGGGTAGGGAAAGCTCTTGTCATATTCGGTGATTGTTGCAAGGTGCAGTGTGATGTTTGGACGTGAGAATGCATCAAAATCTGAGGCTCCTAATGCTGTGACCATCTCACGCATCCGATCACTTCTGAAGTTAATAGTTAAAACAGTGTCGCCATCTTGCATCCCTTCGTACCCAGAAAATGCAACAGGTTCTATAAATTCATCTGTTTCTCCAAGTGCATAAGAGTGTCCAATATGTGCTATGGGGTCATAATCAGATTGGGGTGTTGCTTTTACTATGGCATCATACCCTCGTTTGATCCTCTCCCAACGATTGTCTCTATCCATAGCATAAAAACGCCCTGATAATGAGGCAATGATTACGTTTTCCTTTAAGTGCTTTTGGACTTGTTTTAGATACTTTTGGGCGGAGGTTGGAGAGACATCGCGTCCATCACTAATGAGATGAAGAAAGACTTTTTTCCCAAGCTTTGCCGCAATATCTGCTATGCCCATAAAATGATCTATATGCGAATGAACCCCGCCATCACTCAGTAGTCCTATGAGGTGTAATCGTTCTGATTTCTCTAAGAGTTCTTGTAAGACTGCATTTTTTTCTAAAGTGTTTTCAGAGAGTGCTAAAGAGATTTTCACCAAATCTTGGTATAAAACACGTCCACTGCCTATACTCATATGTCCTACTTCAGAGTTCCCCATTTGCCCCTCTGGTAAACCAACACTTAAGCCAAAAGTATCTATCAGCGAGTGTGGTACTGTTGAAAAAAGTTTGTCGTATGTCGGCTTTTGTGCATTATAAAATGCATTAAATTCCTGTTTTTGGGAGTAACCGATGCCATCTGTAATCACTAAAATTGCTTTCTTCTTCAAAACTTTCTTTTCCTCAATCGTTATTTTGTAAAAAGTATACAATAAATTGGATAATAAGCATCTATCTACTATAATACATCAATAAAATTCATTAGGACTCTTTTTGCTTTATTATTTACACGAATATTTTGACATTAATATTTTAGGCTACATTACTATTCGTTCCGGTTTTTCTTTTTTTATTGCACTTTTTTTAACACTCTTTTTGTTGCCTAAGTTTATTGAGTGGGCACAAAAAACATCAAGTGTCCAACCCATTAACCATTGGGCACCGCAGAGACATCAAGAAAAAATCTCAACACCTACTATGGGAGGTGTCGTTTTTATAGGGGCAAGTGTTGTCGCCTCGCTCTTAACAGTAAAATTGAGTAATCTTTTTGCACTTGGAGGATTACTCACACTTGTGCTTTTTACGCTTATTGGGTTTCAAGATGATTATGCAAAAATCAAAAAAAATGAAAATCTTGCAGGTTTTAAGGCAAGAACAAAACTTCTGTTACAGATAGTTTCTGCACTGATTATTGCCTCATATTTGTGTCTTTTTACTGATTTTAATACAGACCTTTATGTGCCATTTTTGAAATCGCCTCTCTTTGATATGGGGGTATTTGCGATTGTTTTATGGGTGCTTGTAATCATTTCAGCATCAAATGCCGTCAATCTTACAGATGGACTTGATGGACTTGCAACAGTACCTTCTATTACAGCACTTGCAAGTTTTTCTGTTATTATCTATATTATTGGAAATGCTAAACTCAGTGCGTATCTGTTAATGCCAAATTTTCAAGTGGGAGAAGTTGTGATTATTGCAAGTGCACTTGTTGGGGCACTTACAGGCTTTTTATGGTACAACTGTCACCCGGCAGAAGTTTTTATGGGAGACAGTGGTTCGCTTACTGTTGGGGCATTTTTAGGCTATTTGGCAATTATTTCTAAAAGTGAAATTTTACTCTTGTTGATTGGTTCCATTTTTGTTATTGAAACATTATCGGTGATTTTACAGGTGGGCAGTTACAAACTTCGTAAAAAGCGTGTTTTTCTTATGGCACCTATTCATCACCATTTTGAGATGAAAAATTGGGCGGAGAATAAAATCATTGTGCGTTTTTGGATTATTGCTGTGCTTTCTAACATACTGGCATTGATTATAAGCCTGAAAATTAGATAGCATAAGTTTACTTTCAGTACACACTGGCTATAATTTCGCTCTTTAAAAGATGGCCAATTAGCTCAGTCGGTAGAGCAACTGACTGAAAATCAGTGTGTCCTTGGTTCGATTCCGAGATTGGCCACCACTCTTTTAAAGATTTTATAAAAATTACCGTGGCCAATTAGCTCAGTCGGTAGAGCAACTGACTGAAAATCAGTGTGTCCTTGGTTCGATTCCGAGATTGGCCACCACTTCCGTTGACTCTTTTTCCTCCATACTTCGTTGTCGATAAACTCACAAACAAAAGTTTGCTTCGTTCATCTCCGCCTTGTCTGAAGAAAAAATAGCCTACGGAAGAACTTATTTAACAAAGCATCTCAATAATTTGCTATAATTTTAACTATGGGGACGACATGGCTTCGACTGGAGCTGATGGTCTATGACTGCATGTCGGACTGAGCACTTCCGTTATACGGCTCACAATTGCTTAAACGCAAACAATACAAACTATCGCCCAGCTTTAGCAGTAGCTTAAGTTTTACCCCCTCGTTACGAGGACGGGCTGCTTCACCTATGGACTCTAGATAAGTAGGATTTGAAGTATAACCCCTATGTAGATATATAAAGAGTTTGTCTCAGCTCTTTACGAATCAACGAGGCTGGTCTTGTGTAGCTTTGCAAGTTGTGTGAAGCAAGATAAGATTTTAACAACTTCTCTAAGCATGTAGACGTTGTAGATAGTCAGCTTTAGGACTGCGGTTCGATCCCGCACGTCTCCACCATTTTTCATATAAAATCACCTATATTTTTCTATTTCTTTCTAAAAAACGGTATAATCAACTTAATCATTCAAAAGGTCACATATGGCAGAAAAATTAAATTTAGAAACTTTAGAATCTTGGCTTTGGGATTCGGCGAATATTATGCGGGGGCATATTGACAGCTCTGACTTTAAGAACTACATATTTGGGCTTCTCTTTTTAAAACGTGCTAGTGATCAGTTCTTTGAGGAGGCTCAGATTGCAGCTGAGCAAGAAGGCATTCCACTTGAAGAGGCTATAGAGGACGAAGATTTTCATAGGTTTTATGTTCCTCAAGTTGCTTGGTGGGCTAACATTACAAAAAAGAGTGAGAATATTGGGCAAGCTATAGATCAAGCATTTAGTGCTATTGAAGAACATAACTCTTCACTTGAAGGTGTTATGACTACTGTTCACTTTGGTGATAGCGAAAAACTCCCCGACACCCTTCTCTCACGACTACTGAACCACTTTAACAAACACTCCCTTGCAAATGCCGACTTAGAAAACCCAGACATACTTGGTAATGCCTATGAGTATCTCATACGAGAGTTTGCGGATGCTGGTGGTAAAAAGGGTGGAGAATTTTATACGCCTAAAGAGGTTGTGCAACTTTTAGTGCAACTCATAAAACCTGAAGCTGGCAATAGTGTTTATGACCCAACTTGTGGAAGTGGCGGTATGCTCATAGAGTCTGCAAAATATATTGCAGCTCATGGTGGCATGGTCGGTGAGTTTGTGGACTGTACTTTAAAAGGTCAAGAGAAAAACCTTGGAACTTGGGCTATCTGTAAAATTAACATGATTGTGCATAACTTTAAAGATAGTGATATTCGCAAAGGTGACACACTTGGAAGTCCAAAGCATATTATAAACGGTGAGCTAGAGACATTTGACAGAGTGATAGCAAATCCACCTTTTAGTTTAAAAGAGTGGTGGGAAGCTGCTGAGAGTGACTTAAAAACAGATGCTAAGGGTAAAACCATTACACCAAAGTATAAAGTGAAAGTCTCTGACGAGTATGGTCGTTTCAAATACGGCATACCTCCTCGTGGTTATGGGGATTTTGCATTTTTGCAGCACATGGTGAGTGTTTTAAAACAGAATGGTAAAATGGGCATAGTCTTACCTCATGGGGTTTTGTTTCGTGGAGGCAGTGAGGGAAAAATCCGTGAAGGTTTACTCAAAAACGATCTCATAGAAGCCATTATTGGGTTACCTGAAAAACTCTTTTACAACACTGGCATACCTGCAAGCATTATAATCATAAACAAATCAAAACCTGAACATTTAAAAAACAGAGTCATATTTATAGACGCTTCAAATGAGTACAAAGAGGGTAAAAATCAAAATAGTTTAGCGAGTGAACATATCGCTAAGATTGTTGAAGCTTATGATATTTGGACTAAAGTCCAAACCCCAAATACTCAAGAAACAAATGGGGATGGGACTTCAGTCCCACAAAAACTTGAAAATAAAAATTGGACTAAAGTCCAAACCCCAGATGTTGGGCAAAATCTCGGGGCTGAGGTTTTAACCTCACAAAATGAAAAATATATCCGTCTAGTAGATAGAAAAGAGATACAAGAGAATGACTACAATCTCAATATCGCTCGTTATATAGACACAAGTGACGAAGAAGTTATAGTAGATATAAACGCAGTGCTTGGTCGTATAAGTGAGATCGAGGCTAAAGAGAAAGAGATAGATAGTAAGCTGGGTGGCTTTTTGAGAGAGTTGGGGTTTTAAAATGTATGATAAATCTTTAAAACTAGATCAATGGAATGATGTTAAACAAATCACAGAAAAAACTAAAAAAAAGGTTTATTTTAAAGAGAGGGATATCTTTTGGTTAAAAATAGGCGAAAATATAGGTTTTGAACAAAATGGAAAGGGTAATAAATTTCAAAGACCTGTTTTAGTAGTAAAAAGATATACGAATGATATGTTTTTAGGTATTCCACTCTCTACAACTTTAAGAGAAGGAAGCTTTTACTTTCAATTTGAGTTTATAAAAGGACAAATGAGCACTGCTTTGCTTGTGCAACATAGATTGTTTAGTTCCAAACGATTTATCAAAAAAATTGGTAAAATAAATCAAAATGATTTTATATGTTTAAAAAAGAAGCTGTTCAACTTGATATTTGAAGAAGATTTTTGCCCTTCAAAAGAAGGGACGATCCCGAAGGAAAATTGTACGAAAAGTATAACACAAAAAGATATAAAAGTAAAGATATGAAAAATAAAATCGAAAAATTAAAAGAGTTGGGGTTTGTGTCGTGAGTAAGTTGCCTGAAGGGTGGGAAGAAGTTTTATTAGACAGTATTCTTGAAAAATTTCAAAATGGATATGCTTTTTCTTCAGGTGGTTATACAGATAGTGGTGTTCCAATTATTTCTATGGCTAATATTTCACTCAAAGGTATCTTTCAATATGATTACAAGAAAGCAAAATATTGGTCAAAAACAGAATTAGATAATCTGAAACAATATCAAGTAAATAAAGGTGACTTATTGATTGCTATGACGGATGTAACACCTGATAAAAAGTTAATTGGAAGAATGGCAATAGTTGATATTGACGATACTTTTTTATTAAATCAAAGAGTTGGTCTTTTAAAATTAAAAGATAATGTAAACAGTAAGTTTTTATCTGAATACGGAAATTTTACAATCTGGAGAAAGTATTCTAAAAATGTTGCAGCTCTTGGTGCACAATCAAATATTTCTACTAAAGATATTAAAAATGGAAGAATCCCCCTCCCACCCCTCCAAGAACAAAAGAAAATAGCTGAAATTCTAAGCTCTGTAGATCAAAAAATCGCTTTTGTTGAGAACAGAATAGAAGAGACTCAACTTCTCAAAAAAGGGTTAATGCAAAAGCTTTTAGCTGAGGGGATTGGGCATAGTGAGTTTAAAGATAGTGAACTTGGTAGGATTCCTGTTGAGTGGGAGGTTAAAAAGTTAGGAACTCTAACTTCACTAACAGCTGGAGGAACTCCTTCCACTAAAGTAAACGAATACTGGACACCTAAAGAGATTCCTTGGCTTTCTTCTGGTGAAGTAAATAAAAAAATTATTTTTAATACAGATAATATGATCTCTATTAAGGGGTTAAATAATTCAGCAGCAAAACTTATTCCCAAAAATTCTATATTAATTGCCTTGGCTGGGCAAGGTAAAACAAGAGGTACGGTTGCAATAACAGAGATAAAATTAACAACCAATCAATCTGTAGCTTCCATTTTTCCAAGTGAAGGATTGGATATGTATTTCATTTATTATAATCTTGATTCAAGATATGAAGAAATAAGAGCCATGTCTACTGGTGTTGGTGGTAGAGGTGGT
>JALWON010000273.1 GCA_027083475.1 Sulfurimonas sp. | reverse complement strand
CTCCTTTTCATGCAGATGAAACCAGCGTCCTCCACCTTGAGATTTTGGACGGGAGTCCCATGCCTTGTCAAGCACCTGCACCCTGCCGTTAGGGAACTTCACCATATACTGCTGGAGTGGATAGACTCCAAAAGTGTAGCTGACTTCATAATCATGGAGTTTACCATCAGCACCATCTGTACGCACCATAAATTTGCCATCTTTTTTAAAAAATGTAGTGATAATGCCGTTATAGTTTAAGTGAGCATTGTTAAAATCACCAAGAACCGTTGTAGCGTTTGCTATTTGCATCGCCAAGTCATGGTCTGAACCTTGCCACTCTTTATGCTCTTTTTTATGACACTCCAAACAGGCTTTATCGCCTACATAAGTGTCTGCCAAAAGCATTGCTGTCAAACTCAAAAGTGTTACGAGTATTTTTTTCATTCGGGGTTTATCCTTTTTACCAAAGCATACTTGCTTTTATCTCTTCTTTTATTCCACTGCAACAGTAAAAATAAGACTAACAGAAAAAGTGCCACTACTGTAAACGCAGTCACTACTTCAGATTTTCCACTCTTTTCCTCTTCGCTTTTTGTATCTTGTTTCATACTGCCAACTACTTCAAAACTATAGCTCTTAGAGTATGTACGCTCTATTTTTTTACTTCTTATGTTGTACCACTCTAATGCAAGTGAAGGCAATGTGTAGTTTCCATCCCTATTCAAAACATACGTGGCACTCTGCACTCTTTGTGAAATGAAATTATGCTCTTTTTTTGTTTGTGAGAGTTTACTTTCATCTTCATAGAATTTTAAGCCCTCTATTTGGGGAAAGGTAAGTTTAGGTATAAGTACATCGGGTAGATTAAACGCAGTAATGCGTATCTTCCATACAATGGCATCGCCAATTTTGAAATGTTTTTCTTTACTTGAAAATGAGGTTTTTATGCTAAGTTTGTCGGTTGCAGGTATAAAACCATCAACACCCTTTGGAGCAGCTACAAAAAGCTCTTTTTGCGAAGTTTTGAGTTCAAAATGCTCTTTTGGCTGCCCATAACCCGCCGAAGTGTTAAAACTCACAGTAAAAGGCTTTAA
>JALWON010000272.1 GCA_027083475.1 Sulfurimonas sp. | reverse complement strand
TAATCATACCATTGAAAAGGTACAGCAAGAAATCTTGCACAAAGAAGCAAAAAAACCGATTGTTTCCGTAGTTGAACAAAATCTTACAGCAGAAGCAAATGTTTCTCAAGAAGCGAATGTTTCTCAAGAAGCGAATGTTTCTCAAAAAGCAAATAAAACAGAAGAAGTCAATAGCACACTTGAGAATCTAGCAGAAGAGAAAAAGCCTGTCGTTGTGACACCTCCTGTTGTAACAGTATCACCACTCATCATAAAACCAAGAACAAGAGTATGGATAGGCTATATCAACCGTACAGATCATACAAAACGCCAAGCGGTTGTTAAAGAGATTTTAACACTCGATGGGAAGAAGGAGTGGCTCTTAGCTTTAGGGCATGGAAATGTCAGTATTGTGCTCAATGGAAAAACAAAATGGTATGCATCGCCGACAAGTGTTCGTTATCTGTATAAAGATGGTACACTCAAAAAATTAACAGTTGCAGAGTTTAAAAAGCTCAATAATGGACGCCTATGGTAAAGAGTTTTCTTCTCCTTCTTTTAGTATTTGGTTTTGCTTTTGGGGATGTTTTTGAAGCAGAAGAGGAAAATTTACTCGCACAAAAAATAGAGTCTCTTGTAGGTGCAAGTACATATGAGAAGCAACACAATTTTATTAATGTGATTTTTGACCCGCAGTCTGCTTTTTATAAAAATGACAAAATAGACAGTATCAAGGTTGTTAAAACCTTAAAAGAGAATGGGCTCCTTGCACTTTTTTTTCAGCAACCCCAAGAGTTAAAACTCCATTTTAAAACCAGTGGCGCCCCGCTTTTTTTTGTAAAAATTATGAGTGACACTTTGAGAAATATCGGTTACTATCGCTATGTGACAACTTCATCTTCACTTGATGCTTCTGCGTTTACTTGGAATATTGCATTAACAGCAGAGTATGCCACTGACCCACTCATCTTACAAAATGAGTTAAAAAAGTCGGGCGCATTTATAAGTGATATTACAAGAGAATCACTGAGCGAGTGGACGTACACTATTGATATGAGTCATGCCTATCTCAATGTCATAGACTTGAAAGACTCAGAAGAGGTGGCTCT
>JALWON010000271.1 GCA_027083475.1 Sulfurimonas sp. | reverse complement strand
TGTAGGTACTTTCTCAGCGCTAAAACGATTGGCTTCTCTTTGATATATTCACCGGAGTTAACATAAATTCGGATATTTGCTTTTTGATAATCATAGTCTAAAATATTATTAAAATCATCTGAAGAAGCACTCGCATTATAGAGTAAAAAGAACTGCGATGCAGCTTCACTTGAGTTTGGAAGCTTATAAAAATCACTTTGGTTTTCATTAAGTGATTTGTTCATTTGCTTGAGATAATCCACATAAGAAACAGAACCTTGCACATGACCAAGTGTTTTTGCGTATGCTTGCAAGGCTTGCACTTTTTGCATTACACTTGGTTCAAATAACCCCTCTGCTTCATCGGTTTGTACTAAAACATCCAAATAGTGAGAACCGTTGAAATGGGTGTTTATCTCGTGGTCTGCTTGCACCAAAGGCTCATCAGGGCTAAAAACAGAGAGTCTGTCTTCGTTAATGATCATTTTATTAAAACCAATTACGCCGATAAGTACGACAAAAGCGGTTGAAGCAAGCAGATAGTGATGATACTTTATGACAAGCTGTGCCATTTTGGAAGCAAAACGGCTTGTCGTTTGCTCTTTTTTTATAAAAAGTTTACTTTGTTTGAGTTTGAATTTTGCCATCATAGCAGGAAGGACACTAAGGGAGTAAAACCAAGCCATCCCAATACCGATAGAAGCAAAAATACCAAAATAATACATAGGTGGCATTACCGATGAGAGACTAAGACCGACAAAACCGGCAATGGTAGTGATTGTAGTAAGCGTAACAGGTCTAAACATCTCCATCATCGTCTCAACAACAGCATCATTAATGGACTCATCCGGGAAATCTCTGCGTCGTTCATAGTAGGTACTCAAAATATGAATTGAATCAGCAACTGATATCCCAATCAGTACAACAGGAAGTGCATTTGTGATGATAAAAAAGGAGATTCCTGCATATCCCATAAGACCCAAAGCCACCGTTACACCACCTGCAATAATAACATTTGGTAAAAGCGTGCCACCGATTGTTCTAAAAGCGATGAAGAGTATGATAGTAATGACAATACCGGCAGCTGGGTTCAGTACCCTCGCATCATGGT
>JALWON010000270.1 GCA_027083475.1 Sulfurimonas sp. | reverse complement strand
TACTATACGACAGACGCAAAGAGATATTAGATAACTTTTTTAAAGGTGGTGGTGATGTATAAAGTAATTTTTAATAACGATAAAAAAAACTATGAAGAATTTAAAACTTTAGCAGAAGCGGAGCGTTTTGCAAGTAGCTATTGTAATACTCAAATTGTAAAAGAGGAAGCATGAGGACTGTAATCATAAACAAAGACCATCACAAGGTACTTATAGAGCTAGTAAATGAGAGGATAGAGGATATAAATATCAAAAAAAGATTTGTCCTTATCGACATGGAACAGGCAAAACATGAAGACGCAAACGAGCAACTAGCAAGATCTGCCGATGAGCTTCAATCCCTGGAGGGAGAGCTGACACTTTACAAGAAGATTAGAAGACAGTTAAAAACAAAAATTTACTAAGAAGGAGGAAGCATGAGAACGGTTATCATAAACAAAGACCATCACAAGTTGCTTATAGAGCTAACAGAACTTACAACCGTAGTAAAAAAATTAATAGCAGAGAAATTGAGTGACGATACTGCCAAGTACTCGTCTAAAGAAATAGACAGACTAATGAAAAAAAGAAGTAAAATAGAAAAACAGTTAACACTATAAATTTACTAAGAAAATCTTTGAGGAGGATACCGTAATTCCCTCCTCAAAGCGTTTCTTGGTTACGGACATAGAAACGCCTTTAAAATTTAATTTAAAGGTTAAAAAATGAACTGGTTTACCGCGTTGTTTTCAAGTGGTGCAAACAAAGTTATAGATAGCGTTTCAAACGGACTTGATAAGCTTTTTACAAGTGACGCTGAAAGACTAGATTTTAAAAACAAACTGCAAGCGGAGATGAACACACTCCAGCTAAGCCTCCAGGACAAAATCAACGAACGAGAGCAAGAGATAACGAAACGCTGGCAAAGCGACAATGAGCATATAATCACAAGGCTGGTACGCCCTCTTAGCTTTATATATATGCTAGCCCTCTTCTCTCTTATCGTGCTACTAGATGGCAACTTCAGACAGTTTCATGTAAATCCGCAATATATCCCTATGATAGGTGGCTTTATAACTACCATGGTTATAGCCTACTTTGGAAGTCGTGGC
>JALWON010000269.1 GCA_027083475.1 Sulfurimonas sp. | reverse complement strand
CATGCAAGCCAAGGGTAAGGATGCTTGGAAGCCTGTGGGTCGCAAACGTCAAGTCTCTAAAGCTCTCAAAGCCTATGCAGCCCTTACTACATCGGCGGATAAAGGTGCAGTTCGTGATTTGGAGCAAGTGAAGTAGCCTGCTTATGCATCCAAATGAACTATGTTTAAATAAATTGCAAGCAAAGCAAGAGCTCCTTATGGATGCATATATTTCTGTAAAAGAAAAATATGCAATTATTAAGCCTGCACTTTTTAGCCCAGATGTATGCTCAAATTGGGGAAAGGGGAAGGCAGGAAGAGGTTTTGATGTAATACGATACACAATTGCAAATGATGTTATTAAAGATATTTGTAATATTGCTTTTGATAATAGTGATAAAAACTCTATCAGCATTTCTTCTATTTATGAAAAGCTTAGAAAAACTGAAGTTCTAACTCAAGCACGGGAGTGGTGTCAGGTTGATGAAAAGCCATTACGTGATGGGTATTGTAAACAGTTTGATACAGCATGGGAGACATTTAAAACAACTTGGGACAGTTTTCAAGCTAACCCTAGTAACTCTATAATTAAAAAAATTAGGGATAAAATTGTAGCTCACTTAGAGCTACAGTATGATATGGAAAGTGCCTCTTATTCTCCACTTAACATAGAAAAAGAAGGCCTAAAGTGGCCTGACTTGGATAATGCGCTAAAGGACATTGAGGTAATGGTTGTTGCATTGCACCTTATTATTACAACAAAAAGCTTTTCCGTTGGCTCATTAGGTGACCTTGAAAAGTCGGCAAATATATTTTGGGCGCAAAGGTAAACTGCTTCTAAATTGAAAATGGGACGCTACCCTTTAATTGCTTTCTCCAAACAATAAATAGCCATCCAAACACACAAATATTTCTTTCAGTATTTGATATGGGTGAATAGGTGGAAATGCATATTGCCCAAACTTGTTACCCTTTGTGCCTTCGTATCTTTGTGGTTTTATTTTTGCTCAATACTGCCTGCCGTTGTTTGGGAAATAGCGACCAAAGTTTATGTTCATCCAGTTTATCATATTCACCAAGTGTTAAGCCATCCAAAGTGATATTGCCAATGG
>JALWON010000268.1 GCA_027083475.1 Sulfurimonas sp. | reverse complement strand
GGGCTATAGTTTATTAATGAATTACGGTATAGCATTATAATTTTAATAAAAATGGATAAAAATGAATTGGACGTTGATGCAATCATTGATAGGCTCCTTGAAGTAAGAGGGTCAAAGCCAGGAAGACAAGTCCAGCTGACAGAACAAGAAATCAAGGCTCTATGCATCCAATCCAGAGATATCTTCATCAACCAGCCAATTTTACTTGAACTGGAGGCCCCGATTAAAATATGTGGCGATACTCATGGCCAATACTACGATTTGCTGAGGCTCTTTGAGTACGGTGGGTTCCCACCTGAGGCTAACTATATCTTCTTAGGCGATTATGTAGATAGAGGGAAGCAGTCATTGGAAACTATCTGCCTTCTCCTTGCCTATAAGGTGAAATACCCTGAGAATTTCTTCTTATTGAGAGGAAATCATGAATGTGCCTCAATTAACAGAATTTATGGTTTCTACGATGAATGTAAGAGAAGGTACAACATCAAGCTATGGAAAACTTTCACTGACTGCTTCAACTGCCTTCCAGTGGCTGCTCTTCTTGACGAGAAGATTTTCTGCATGCATGGAGGGCTTTCTCCAGAGCTGAGCAATATGGAGCAAATTCGAAGAATTATGAGGCCAACTGACGTTCCAGATACTGGTTTACTTTGTGATTTGCTATGGTCCGACCCAGAGAAAGACATGAACGGCTGGGATGAAAATGACAGAGGAGTGAGTTTTGTATTTGGATCAGACATTGTGAGTGTGTTTTTGAAGAAGCATGACCTAGACTTGGTTTGAAGAGCTCATCAAGTTGTTGAAGATGGATATGAATTCTTTGCCAAGAGGCAGTTGGTCACCCTTTTCTCTGCTCCTAATTACTGTGGGGAATTTGATAACAGTGGTGCAATGATGTCAGTTGATGAGACCCTGATGTGTAGTTTCCAGATCTTGAAGCCAGCAGAGAAGAAACAGAAATTCAATTATGGAGGTATGGGAGAAGGAAGACCAGTGACTCCACCAAAGAGTAAATTTTAGAGCTTCATTCTTAAGATAATCAATCAAATTTACTTTTAATTATTCATATATTACTTTCTTACTCTTTCGTTA
>JALWON010000267.1 GCA_027083475.1 Sulfurimonas sp. | reverse complement strand
CCAAAAGGGACAAGTACAAGTTTTTTTGCAATTTTATAGTGCCCATTTTCAAAAAGATAGGTAACATTGTAGTGTTTATGGTTCTCAACGAGTAAGGCACCTGCAACAATGGCAATTTTTTTAGAACGCTCAAGAAGATAGTGCATGATTTTTGGATTTTTATTCATAAAAAGAGGAAAAACAGACTCTGGAAATATAATAAGATCTTGTTTTGTTGCGATGGCATCATCAATATTTTTAAATATCATCTCTATAGTAGAGAGCAGGGCATAATCCTGCCATTTATCTTCTTGTTTTATTTGGGTTTGGATTAAATCAATTTTGAGTGGGGCTTCTTGTTGGGGAGGATAGCCATAATTGAATGCAAATACCAAAAGGAGTAAGGGAAGATATTTTATTCGCTTTGGCATGAAAGAAGGCAGAGAGAGTGCGAGTAAAATAAGGAGGAGTTGGTACTTGTAAATGCCTAAATAACTCTCAACAAAAAGCAGTTCTATCTGTAACCAGTTCCAATCAAAAGGCTCAAAAAAACTTAAAGCAAATAAAAAAATGGCACGTAAAAGTGGATTTTGTGTCAATGCGAGTGGTGAGAAAAAAATGAGATAGATAATAGCAAACGCAAGGGTAATGATTGGTTGCATATAGCCAACCCCTTGGTACGCAAAACTATAGCCAATCCAGTAAAACCAAAAGAGTCCTATAAAAAAACCAGCCACTAAGACACTGCGTTTTGGAATGTATAAAAAGAGGGCTAACGCCAAGAGTCCAAAAAGTGTGTTGATGAGCTTGTTCGTGAGTTCATAGCTCTCAAAATAGATAAAGGCACTAAAAAGCAGTGCGGTGAGTAGTCCAAGTAAAAAAGTTTTGAGATGTGTATTCATAAATGAAATTGTACTCAATTTATGGGCTTATTAGTATATCTTTTGTATAATCCTCGTAATTTTATGAAAACAAGGAAAAATTAGATATGGATATTATTTCTCAATTATTACCATTTGTATTTTTAATCGCAGTTATGTATTTTGTGATTATTCGCCCGCAACAAAATGAGGCCAAAGCCAAAAAAGAGATGTTAGAGGCTCTTAAAAAAGGGGATAAAGTTATCACAAATGGTGGTTTTATTGTAACTGTGCACAAGGTTGAAGAGAACTTTGTAAGTGCTAAACTCAACGAAGACACACTTGTGAGAATTACGAAAGAATCCATCGCAAAGAAGTTAGAGGATGAAGCTTAATTATCGCATAGTCATATTCGCGCTTGCGATTGTTTTTGGAATTGCTTTCTCTTTACCCTCTTTGTTACAAACGCAGGGTGGTAAAAAAGTAACATTGGGACTTGACCTGCAAGGGGGGTTGCATATGCTTCTTGGTGTCAAAACAGAAGAAGCAACAAAATCGCGTATTAAATCGATTGCAGCAAGTATAAAACACTTTGCTGGGCGAGAAGATATTTTGATTGATGCACTCTCTTTTGATGCAACAACGGTCTCTTTTGAAATCTTAGATAATGATGATGTAAACGCAATGCAAGAGTTTTTATCGAAGATTGAGGGTACCAAAGTAACACAAAATGGACTCAGACTCTCTTTAAGTTTAACACCAAAAGAGATTATCAAAACAAAAAAACAGTCTGTTGATCAAGCGATTGAGACAATAAGAAACCGTTTAGATCAATTTGGTTTAAGTGAACCTGTGGTTGCCCGTCAAGGGGAAGAGAAAATTCTTGTAGAACTTGCAGGCATTAAAACGCAAGCGGAGGAGCAACGGGCTCGTAAATTGATTTCGCGTGCTGCAAAACTTGAAATGATGGCAGTTGATGAGGCACGCAATGCTCGTGTGAGTGTGATGAGTGATGCCGATGCTGCAGAGTATGGAGATATTATTCTCTCGGATGTCAAAGATGCAAATCACAAATACCTCATTCATGAGATTCCTATCTTAGATGGGGGCATGCTTACTAATGCAGCGGTTGGGTTTGATAAAAATAACCGTCCTTTGATTACTTTTACACTGAATGCTGAGGGTGCTGATATTTTCGGTGATTTTACTGGAAAAAATGTAGGTAAACGCTTGGCAATTGTGCTCGATGGTAAAGTGTATTCTGCACCAAACATTAATGAACGCATTGGTGGCGGTAGCGGACAGATTTCTGGAAACTACACTGTAATGGAAGCCAAAGATTTGGCCATAGCCTTGCGCTCAGGTGCCTTACTCGCACCGATTTACCTGATGGAAAAACGTTCAGTTGGACCAAGTTTAGGGGCCGATAGTATTAAAGCAAGTATGATAGCACTTATCGGTGGTTTTGTTTTAGTTATTGTTTTTATGGTTGTTTATTACCGTATGGCTGGTCTTATTGCCAATATCGCTTTGATTGCAAATCTTTTTTTACTCTTAGCGGTTATGAGCCTTTTTGGAGCTACTTTAACACTTCCAGGGATGGCGGGTATTGTCCTCACGGTTGGGATGGCAGTAGATGCCAATGTCATCATCTCTGAGCGGATTCGAGAACTCATTTATGAGGGCAAAAGTATGCATAAAGCAATTGAAGATGGTTATGCAAACGCAATGAGTGCGATTTTAGATGCCAATATTACGACTTTGATTGCTTCTGTAGTACTTTATGTGTATGGAACTGGGGCAATTAAAGGTTTTGCTATTACTATGAGTATTGGTATCTTAGCATCGATGCTCACAGCAATTTTAGGAACACATGGGATTTACCAAATGTTAGAAGCGAAGATAAAAAGAAGTAAAAACCACAAACTTTGGTTTGGGATTAAGGGGTAGTTATGGAATTTTTTAAATATACAAAAACCTTTAATTTTATGGGAAAATCAAAATTTGCGATGGTGCTTTCTATTGTACTTGTTTTGGCTTCTTATGCTGTATTGATGACAAAGGGTTTAAACTATGGTGTTGATTTTGCAGGGGGAACGATTGTGCAGGTCAAATACGACACAAAAGCCCCTATACAAGCAATGCGAGAAAAATTAAAAGCAAATAAACTTTTTAAAGATGCTTCTATCACTGAATTTGGTTCTCCTGATGAAGTGGTGATTCGCATGAAAACAAGTACAGGCAGTGTGACAACAGATGTAGGTGATGTTACCCGTGCAGCACTTCAGGGAACTGGAAATTATGAAGTGCGTCGTGTCGATATAGTAGGTCCAAAAGTGGGAAGTGAGCTCAAAGAGAAGGGTATTATGTCTCTGCTTTTAGCTATTCTTGGTATTTTGATTTATGTAGCATTTCGATTTGAGTGGCGTTTTGCTGTTGCTTCTATCGTTGCATTAGTACATGATGTCTCTATCGCTTCAGGGGCAATTGCTCTTGTAGGCTTAGATGTAAATCTGGATGTTTTAGCAGCACTTTTAACACTGCTTGGGTATTCACTTAACGATACTATTATTGTTTTTGACCGTATTCGTGAGGGTGTTGTCAAATCAAGAAATGTGCCACTCGCAGAGATTATTAATGAATCAATTACGAGAACATTAGCACGAACAACACTCACATCACTCACGACATTTTTTGTGGTTTTTACACTCTTTATGTTTGGGGGTGAAATTATTCATGCGTTTGCATTTACACTGTTAGTAGGTATTGTTGTTGGAACATACTCTTCTATTTTTGTGGCTTCTCCAATTCTTTTATGGTTTGGATTTGATGTGAAAAATTACCATGCAAAACTAGCCGAAAAAGCAAAAAGAGAAGCAGAGAAAAAACGCATGCGCGAGCAATATGAATCGGGTGTGATGTAAAACAAAGGGGTAATTATGGATTGGGGTAAAGTAGTATATGTATTTTTTTCGTTAATGAGTCTCACGTCGATAGCTGGGTTTTTGTATGAAAACACAGCTATCTCACTTTTTGTAGCAGCGAGTGTGAATTTGATTTCTACAATTTTAAAAATAGGTGTACGTAATTTGCTCTCAGCAGAGTTATTGGCTTCTTCTTTAGTGGCTGATTTACACTTGATTCCTGCGTTTATCTTTTTGGTAATTATAGGTGATGACTCATGGGCAATAGCACTCTCTATCGGTGCTTTGATTGCCAATGTATTTTCAATGGGACTGGTTTATATAGAGAGTTCAAAAAATAGAGAAGAGTATTAGGAAAAACAAATTGGAATATAGTGCAAAAACAATAGAAAAAAAATGGCAAACATACTGGAAAGAAAACGAGAGTTTTGAGCCAAGTGAAGATACAACGCAGGAGAAGAAATATATTTTAAGTATGTTCCCATTCCCAAGTGGCAGACTCCATATGGGGCATGTACGTAACTACTCCATTAGTGATGCTTTTGCGCGTCACTATAGACAAGAGGGGAAAAATGTATTGCATCCTATAGGTTTTGATAGTTTTGGGATGCCTGCTGAAAATGCTGCCATTAAAAACAGTTCTCATCCAAAATCATGGACTTATGATAACATTGACTATATGAAAAATGAGTTTTACTCTTTGGGTTTTTCCTTTTCTCGTAAACGCGAACTTGCGACAAGTGACGAACTCTATACAAAGTTTGAACAAGCCTTTATTATTGATATGTATGAAAAAGGTTTGTTGTACCGTGAAAAAGGACTTCTCAACTGGTGTCCACACGATCAAACAGTTTTAGCAAATGAACAAGTTGTCGAAGGATGCTGTTGGCGCTGTGATACTCCTGTAGAAAAAAAGGAGATGAATCAGTACTATTTTAAAATCACACACTATGCAGATGAACTTTTAGAAG
>JALWON010000266.1 GCA_027083475.1 Sulfurimonas sp. | reverse complement strand
CTGTCATCCCCATTCATCGTATCAGGTGCTGCACCTATATTTTCTTTTTTAATACGAATTGCCATTGTTAATCTATCGATTACAAAACCAGCCACATCATCCCCATGGCGCATCACAATAAAACGTGTCTCATCAGACTGTTTTTTAGGCTGTAGTCCAAATTTTGTTCGTAAATCTATGAGAGGAATAACCGCTCCACGAAGGTTAAAAACACCTAAAACATAAGGAGGGACTTGGGGTACTCGCGTCCATGAAAAAGGTTTTATAATCTCTTGAATCGCTAAAATAGGCACAGCATACTCTTCCTCACCAATAATAAATCCAACGAGTTGAACAATGTCATCTGATTGATCGAGTCCAGTATCTGCTTGCTGTGCACCTTGTTTGTCAATAATTTGTTTTAATTTATCACTCATTATAAGAACTCCGATTTAAAATTAACATTTCTTTGCACGACACTTGCTAAATAATCTGCTGAGTATGGCTTGGTGATATACTCAACCATTCCAGATTCAACACCACGCATACGATCTGATTTTCCTGTTCTTGATGTCACTGCAATCAGTGGTAAGTTTTTATATTTGTTATATTTTTTAATCTCACCAGCTAAAGTATAACCATCCATACGTGGCATCTCTATATCAATAAGCATGGCATCAAAATTATAATCACCTGATTTTAAGATATTGAGTGCCTCTTGTCCATCCGATGCTTCTACAAGTGTCATTCCCATAGCGTCTAATGCTTTTTTCATGATAGTTCTATCGGTTTTTGAATCATCTACAATCATGACCGTATAATCACTTGCTTTTGTTTTTTCATTTACAGCACTGCCACCTGTACTACTCTCAATACTTGCAGTTGTTTTCACACTTTTTGCCATCTGCATTAAAGCCACAACATCAACAATCAGTGTCACCCCGCCATCACCGCGAATAGTAGCTCCGGCAATGCCTTCTATGCCTTTGAGATAATCTCCAAGAGATTTAATAACAATCTCTTCTTGACCTACTAAAGTATCTACAATAAGTCCAAGTTTACTTGTCCCTAAGCCAAGTACCACCACATAAGCGTGCTCACTACTATCTAAAATG
>JALWON010000265.1 GCA_027083475.1 Sulfurimonas sp. | reverse complement strand
AATTGTGTCTGTTGGTGTCTTTTGCAACAGCGCGCAGCATATGTCCCATGGCAACACGTTTTCCTTGGGATTGGCGTTGTAGAATGATAGATATAGACTCTTTTGCAGGATGTGCTTCATAAACATTTCGAATAACACTATCTTCTTGGGGAGAGCCTGTGGCTACAACTATGGTTGTAGTACATTTGAGTTGGTTTAGTGCGCTAAAGAGTGCTTGAAAAACCTCTGTTGTGACCCATGCATCTTCCTTGTATGAGGGAACAATAAGATAGAGATGCTCAGGATAGCGTTTTTCAAAAGGTAGATTTTGAATTGCTTTAAGATATGCAGGATAGGTTCTTTTTGCATAGATATATGCACGAACATAATTTATAAGCATTAAAGTATATCGCCAACTTCCTATAAACGCAGCACCTATGATTATGCCTTTATGTATGTGGTTCATATATGGAAGAGAAATATAGAGCAGTACCATTGAAAGTGAAAAGTAAAAGAGTGCTGGTCTTACGAAAGATTGGTAAGCGCTCTCATGTCCAAATCGTCTCATTTGTATTCTTTAGAGTAAAATGAGATTGTGTGGGAGTATTTGAAAAGTTTTTTTTGCAAACTCTGAAGAGTTTAAAAAATAGACTTTAAGATACTCATTGAGATGAAAATGTACCGAAGGATCATCAAAGGCAATACGAATAGGAATTTCATTTTGTGATATTTCTACCGTATTCGTTGTACTGCCTTCAGTAATAGAGTAGCCGATTCCTACGACATGTGCATTAAAAAACTTGTTGAGACGCTTGGAATAGATTAAGCAAGGTTCTTTTAAATAGATATTGTCTATCTGTGAAGAGAGTAGTTTTGTAAGAATATAAGGTTGTTGGAGTGTCTCTAGGGTTAGAATATTGTCGCTAAACTTTACATAACTGTGCGCTTTATGAAAAATGTTATGCACAATGGCATCTTCTTGGGAGAGCACAATACTTGCGTTTATATCTTTTTGTAAACTTGTAATAGCATCTTTGTTGAGATTAATGTCGATGGCAATTTTATCAATAAGTTTCTGCAGAGCAATTTTTTGATCTTGACTTTTAATATATGCTT
>JALWON010000264.1 GCA_027083475.1 Sulfurimonas sp. | reverse complement strand
ATCCATAATGGTTAAACGCATAAACAGAACAACAAAGAGTGTAATTCCAACTTCAATTATATGTTTTTTCATAGTAAACACCTACCTTTTTTTAATTTTTGTAAGGTAAGTGTACTTAGAGGAGATGACAGCTTGTGTCGTCTTGATTTAAAATGTACTTTTTTAGAGTAGTTGCAGGTATTCTCGCAGCTCTTTAGCCACTTTTTCTTTCATGTTTTGGGGAGAGAGGATGATAATATGCGGCAGCCATGCTTTTATGAGGTTGTCCACCTCTTCTTCAGAAGAGACCTCAAAACTGATCTCAAGCGAGCCGTCACTGTTCTCTTGAATAATTTTCTGAGAGACAAGATGTTTTTTTCTTTTAAAGTAGTGCGCTATTGGTTCTAACACCTTGATTCTTACTTCAAACTGCACACCATCTTCAAACCATGCAGTATGTACATTTTCTAAAATGGCATCTATGGGTTTGGAGAGCTTGAAACTCTTTGTTGAGTAATCCACTGCTGTGATGTCACTGATGAAGTAGGTCTTAACCTTTTGAGACTCTATCTCTTTTGCAAACAGGTACCATATCTCATCAAAACTGACAATTTTATATGGCTCTACTACATAAGACTTTTGATTATTCACCGTAATTTTTGTCTCTCTGTTATGCTCTATCGCAAACTCAAGTTCATTCATTTTTGCTGAGTCTATATCGATCTTTTCAAAAGGGTCATGCTTGATTAGATAGGGAGACGAGTAATTGGGAATGAGCAGTTTGGACAACAGCGAATGCGAAGCCTTTGAGAACTGAGGACTCGCATCTGTAACCATCGAAAGAGAAAGAGAGAGTAAAACCATCTCCACCTCTTCAAACGAGGTTCTCTTGAGTGAGAATCCTTCTGTAAAATAGAGCCGGCCTTCATCTGTTTTTTCTATGGGAAAGTAGTGCAGCCGACCTATATCTCTTTGAATAGTCCGCAAACTGACGCCAAATTCAGAGGCCAACTCCTGTTGAGTCGGTCTCTTGTCTTCATCGAGCTTTGAAAGTATAAGCAACAAACGCGTTACAGTTTTATCGTGCGATTTTATGTCGGCAGATAAGGGTTCCAAGA
>JALWON010000263.1 GCA_027083475.1 Sulfurimonas sp. | reverse complement strand
ATTAAAGAGCTTGGGATGAGTAGTGTTGCTATGACTGATCATGGCAATATGTTTGGTGCTATTGATTTTTATAAACAGATGAAAGCAGCTGATTTAAAGCCTATTATCGGTATGGAGGGGTATATCCACAATGGAGAGACTCTCAACGATAAAACAACAAAACAGCGTTTTCATGTCTGCTTGTATGCGAAAAATAAAAAGGGCTATGAAAACCTTATGTACCTCTCTTCTCAGGCTTTTATAGAGGGATTTTACTACTTTCCTCGAATTAGTAAAAAGTTATTGCGAGAGCATTCTGAAGGGATTATCTGCTCCTCTGCTTGTTTACAAGGGGAAGTGAGCTGGCACCTCAATCTTCAAAATGAGCGAAATGTTAAAAATGGTGCTTTGGGCTATGAGGGGGCGCTAGAGGTAGCTCGTGAGTATCAAGATATTTTTGGGGATGATTTTTACTTGGAGTTAATGCGTCATGGTATAGGTGATCAACTCTTTATAGATGAACAGATTTTAAAAATTTCTCGTGAGACAGGCATCAAAGTCTTAGCGACAAATGACACGCACTACACCTACCCAAATGATGCACAGTACCATGAAGCTTTTATGTGTATAGGAATGAATAAACTCTATGACGACCCTAATCGAATGCGCCATTCTGTGCATGAGTTTTATATCAAAAGTCCAGAGGAGATGGCGAGACTTTTTGCAGATATTCCAGAAGCCATAGCCCATACACAAGAGATAGTGCAGAAGTGTGAAGATTTTGTGCCGATTGTGAAAACACCAACTCCACCTAACTTTAAATTTACCCAAGAATATGCAAAAGCAGATGGTTTAGATATAGATCATCAAGATGATCCTCCGCTGCCTGCTGATGCTACAGAAGAGGAAAAAAAGAAGCATATGCTTGCCGCTGATAAAAATGATGCAGAGTATTTTGTTTATAAATGTAGAGAGGGTTTAGAACGCCGTCTTAAAATTGTTCCCCCTGAGCGTCATCAAGAGTACAGGGAGCGTTTAGAGTATGAGATGGACATCATCAACTCTATGAAGTTTCCAGGGTATATGATGATTGTTTGGGATTTCGTAATTGCGGCAAAACG
>JALWON010000262.1 GCA_027083475.1 Sulfurimonas sp. | reverse complement strand
TCAGTGCATTTAGATACATTTTTGTGTTTTTATCCATATTTTGTTAAACCCTCTAGTTTTAGTATGAAACTCTATCAAAAAAGTGTTAAAGAACTCTTAAATTGTAAAGGATATATATTTGAAGCAAGTTTTAAATAAAATTTCTGTATAATCTCCATTCGTTTAATATTTCTCACACACCAATCCTGAAAGGTTGCAGGTAAAACTGTTGATGGGTGTGGAGGCTAAACCGAAAAAATTAACATAAGGAGAGCTTCATGGTAGCCATGAAAGACTTGTTAGAATGTGGTGTACACTTCGGACACCAAACTAGAAGATGGAATCCAAAAATGAAAAAATACATTTTTGGTGAAAGAAAAAATATCTATATTATAGATTTACAAAAAACACTTCGTTTTTTTAGATACACATATAATGTAGTTAGAGATGCAGCTGCTGAAGGACAAACTATGTTGTTTGTTGGAACTAAAAAGCAAGCAAGCGGTGCAGTTAAAGAGTATGCTGAAAAATGTGGCATGCCATATGTAAATCACAGATGGTTAGGCGGAATGCTAACAAACTATCAAACTATCAAACAATCAATCAGAAAACTAGATATCATCGAAAAGATGGAAGAAGATGGACAGATTGAACTCTTAACAAAAAAAGAGGCTTTGATGCTAAAGAGAAAAAAAGCTAAGCTTTTGGATTATTTAGGTGGCATCAGAGAGATGAAAAAAACACCAGATATGATTTTCGTAATCGATACTGTAAAAGAAAAAATTGCAGTTCAAGAAGCAAGAAGACTTGGTATCAAAGTTGTAGCTCCATTGGATACAAACTGTGATCCTGACTTGGTAGATTTGCCAATTCCAGGAAATGATGATGCTATCCGTTCAGTTAGACTATTCTGTAAAGAGATGGCGGAAGCCATGAATGAAGGAAAAGAGCTCAGAGAACAAGATGCAGCAGAAGAAGAGATAGTTGTAAGTGAAGAAGAGAAAACAGAAGTGATAGAAGAGGCAGTTAAAGAAGAATCTGTAGAAGAAGAGGTCGTTGTAAGTGAAGAAGTTACAGTTGCCAAAGAAGAGACAGAGGAAAAATAATGGCAGCTATTAGTG
>JALWON010000261.1 GCA_027083475.1 Sulfurimonas sp. | reverse complement strand
CCTGTTAAACCACCAATAACAAAAGTAACCATAGTTCCAAGTGCCCAAAGCATTGGTGTTGTCATATGGATTTGCCCTTTGTACATTGTAGCAACCCAGTCATAGAATTTAATCCCGGTTGGAATTGCAACAAAGAAAGTTAAAAATGAGAAAATAGTTTTTGCTAAATCTGACATACCTGAAGTAAAGAGGTGGTGTCCCCAAACTAAGTAACCAATTCCTGCAATAGATGCAGATGAAAGAGCAATTGTTCTGTACCCAAATACTTCTCTTCTTGAGAATGTAGGAATAATTTCAGACATAATACCAAATGCTGGTAGAATCATAAGATATACAGCCGGGTGAGAATAAATCCAGAAAAGGTGTTCAAAAAGTACAGGATCTCCACCTTTTGATGGATCAAAGATACCAATACCAAAAACTTTTTCTAAAAGAGCAAGTACAAGTGTAATACCCACAACTGGTGTTGCAAGAAGTTGGATCCATGCTGTTGCATAAATACCCCATACAAAAAGAGGCATCTTGAAAAAGTCCATACCTGGAGCACGTAAACGGTGAATAGTTACAAGGAAATTGAGTCCTGTAAGAATTGAAGCCATCCCTAAGATAAACGCAGCAACAAGTGTTGTAACAACATTTGTATTTGTATTTAAACTATACGGTGCATAAAATGTCCAACCAGTATCAGCAAAACCATGTCCTGTCCATAAAGATGACAATGCAATTAATGCACCAAAAATATAGAGCCAAAATGTAAACCAGTTGAGACGTGGGAAAGAAACATCTTTTGCCCCAATCATAAGTGGCATTACAATATTACCAAATACTGCAGGAACCCCTGGAATAATGAAAAGGAAAATCATAATAACACCATGCAGTGTAAATGCTTGGTTAAATGTATCCCCATCTAAAATTTGTGCACCTGGTGCAAATAGTTCTATTCTCATTGTCAATGCTACAAACACTGCAACGAAAAAGAATGTAAAAATTACGGCTGCATACATAAGACCAATTCTTTTATGGTCTATTGTTAGCATCCATTGCCAAAAAACACTTTTTGGGTGCCCTATAGCACAGTGTGTTTCGCCTGCGTCTAAATACGATTTACTCATCGTTTTCTCCTTTTTTGTGATGATCTTCTTCTTTTCTACCCAGTTTAATTAACAAGATAAACAATCCGATTGCCAGTAAAGACATACCGGTTCCTATGACTTTTTCCCATGCAAAAACATACTTTTTATTTTCTGCATCATATGCAAAACAAAAGAGTAATGTTTTTGCTATAGTTGGTCCGACTTTTCCATCTGCTGCTTCTAATAATGCCATTTTCACATCAAATGGAAGTTCATCAACACCATCAAGATAGCGAGTGATTTTTCCTTCTGGTGACAATATAATAGTAACACTAGGATGTACATACGCCGTTAAACCAGTCTCTTTGGAGACTGTTTTTTCAAATGCATAGCCTACTGCATCTGCTAGTTTTCCTGAGCTATTGTTTTCACCAATAAGAAAATGCCAAGCATTTTTTGCATATGGTCTCGTTATTGAGGCCATAACACTTTTTCTTTTTGTCGCCGCCAATTGATAAGGTTCATCTTCTGCAAAACTTACAGTGACAATCTTATAGTCTTTGTTCTCAACTAAGTCCAATTGACTCACAACATTTGCCAAATCATTGAGTTGTGTAGTACAGATACCTGCACATCTGTAATAATTTAGCGTTAAGATAGTGGGCTTCCCCGCCATCATTTTTCTCAAAGTAACATCTTTGCCAGACTCGTCAAGAAATGTTAAATCAAGCGGAACTCTCTTTCCTAATTTTTCGCTTACACCTATATTGGCATGCAAAAAAGAAACAAGGAATAAAAGCACCAAAATATATCTTGTCATAGAGACTCCTGTAACTATTTTTATGGAAAATTTGAGAAATAATCCATAAAAAATCGTGAGAAGTATACTAAAGATTTAATTAAAGTTGCTTGAATTTAATATAAATTTTTATTATAACATATTAGTATGTTTATTATAACTGAAGCTTATTTGGTTTCACTAAATAGAGAGTAATCAATGCAATTGACGAAAAAAGTAAAAAATAATAGACATTAGCCGTGAGTTTATACGCAATAAAACCAAAAACTGTATTCCCTTGAGGAATTAAAAAGAGTAATAACTTTGTATGCTTTGTGATTTTTTCTAATTTTTCTTCAAAAAAACCATTTTTTCTCATATCAACTATATGTCTATGCATGAGCAAATAATAAAGAGTAGGCAGTTCTATAAGCTTATATAGAATCAAAAAAAGAAGAAAGTCATCATTATACTTTCCATTAAAGTAGTTACTTGGAGCAAATGTAAAATTATAACTCACAATCACAGCAAGAACAGAGAGGAGCAAAACAATAAGCATCATTTTTACTCTTCTTTTATGAAGAGAGTCAATTAAATTAAGCATTTTGGATTAATAGAGGTTTCTTAAAAATGCACCTATAAAAATATTGACACTGCCTAAAAAAATCCCAGCAGGTAAAAGATAGGTATTGACTAACCACATACAATCTGTCGCAGCACGATCACTTGCACGACCACATTTTACATTACGTATCGTATAAATCATTAAAAGCATATCGAACACCAAAGCACCCCAAATACTTCCTTTGAGTTTTATAAGCTTAAATGCCGCAACATTTCCCATATCAACAATAAAACCATCGGGATCATAAGCATTATCAAGATAGCCAAATGCCATAAAAAGAGCAGTCACCAAAGAGACAAAAATAAAAGGAGATAAAAACATGAAAAATTTTCGAATCACTGCAGCACGATTCTCAAAACGCCCCTCAATTGAAAGTTCCTCACTTGTGTTGTAACTAATATACCATAGTGCAACCAAACCACCAATCCAGACTACAGCACTAAAAGCATGTAAAAAAATGATTGTTGTGGGAAAATCAGTCATTACCCCATAGATAAAATCTCTCATATACCTTCCTAAACATAAATTATTGTAATAGTATCGGCTTTATTATTTAAGAAGGCTTAAAAAATAATAATTTTTTATATTTTTGTTCGATTTTCTTTCATGAGATTTTTAAAATTTTTAAATATATATGCACTCTCTTTTGGTCCAGGACTCGCTTCTGGATGATGTTGCACAGAAAAAATTGGTTCATCTTTATATTTTAGACCCTCAATTGTATTGTCAAACAGATTGCTATGTGTCACTTCTGCGATTTCTATAATGCTATTAGGAACATTATAGTTGTGATTTTGGGCGGTAATTTCTACCAAACCAGTCGCTTCATTTTTTACAGGATGATTGCCACCATGATGCCCAAATTTGAGTTTATAGGTGTCATATCCATGAGAAATTGAAAGGAGTTGATGCCCTAAACAGATACCAAACATCGGAATTTTTGCTGTTATTAGCTTTTTAATCTCGGCTTGCTCTTTTTTAAGTACCAGCGGGTCACCTGGTCCATTTGATAAAAAGACACCATCAATAAGCCCTGCACTATATTTTTCTATCAAATCCTCTGCTTTAAAGTCATTTGGAATCACTTCGGCAGCTATACCTGCGTTTACTATTTCATTTAAGATATTGCGTTTTACCCCAAAATCTACTACGGCAATTTTCGCTTCCACTTCTGATGCATTTTTATACTCAAAAAGTGTATCATCATAAGTTGCACTTGTGTGTATATAAGGCTCTTTTGTACTTACTTGTTCGATATAATTAATATCTTCTATCCGTGGTGCTTCACTCAGCTTTTGTGCAAGAAGTTCTTTATCGCTTATCTCTGTCGAAGCTATCATCATCATGGCACCCTCTGAGCGCAACATCTTTGTTAAATATCTTGTATCAATATCACAAATACCTAAAACATTATGCTCTTTGAGAAAATTTGCCAGCGAATCTTCTGCTCTAAAATTGGAATAATTATCTTGATAATTACGAACAAGCATCCCCTTTGCATGTGCACTGAGGCTCTCCATATCTTGCTTATTGACACCCACATTCCCGATTTCTGGCATCGTAAAGGTAACAAATTGCCCCGCATAAGAGGGATCAGACATAATCTCTTGGTATCCGCTCATTGAAGTGTTAAAAACCAGCTCACCAACGCTTGTTCCTTTTGCACCAAAACTATGTGCACGCAAGTAGGTTCCATTTTCTAAATAAATATAAACTTTCTCTTTTTGATTTTGCATAAAACTACTCCATCCCTCTTTTTGTAAGCTCTTCTCTGTAAAGTTTTTCAAACAGTATCTCAAACTCATCCGTTCCCGGAATGAACTTGCGTTTATAGGAGTGTATTTTATCCATAACCGCATCTTCTATCTCTGAGCTATCTGCCATAAACGCAGTGATTGCATTATAAATAATATTTTTAATACGATTTTCTGTTACATCAAAATGAATTAAATCTTCTTCGTAAAGTTCATCTAAAATCTTATGTGAAATATCTGAGTAACGCTCTTCATAATTTAAAATAACATCAAATTCAGGTGCTAATTTCTTTTTAATCATGAAAAAAAGCTGTCTCTCATCAGCAAGCATAAACTCTATCTCTTCTTCATTTGCCTCACATATCTCATGCACTTTTTCTTCTAAAGCCATCTCTTGATTGACACTTGCTGTTAAAACTTTCACAGCTTCGTCTGTTACAGCTTCAAGACCCTTGGTCATTGTCACGACACCACTTTTATTTAATTCAATCGCAATTTTGTTAGCAATATGCGGGATACTTTTTATAGAGAGTTTCATAGTGTAGGACCTTGTCTTAAAATTAAGACATTCTACTATAAAAAAGGTAAAAGTTTGATTATTTGGCTAAAGGGCATCTCTAAAAACCCTAATATCTCTCAGAGGGAAGAAAAAAAGATGAGATTGGGCAAAACCTTTTATGAGTCATAGCCTTAGCTATGGCGATGAAAAGTTTTGTGCAAGATCGCTTTTTTTATCCCTCCCTTCGGGTAACACAGAGGAGCCTACATTCATCGTTACTCTTTCTCACCTTAGCTATGGCTAGGGTTTCAAAAGAGTGCCTTGATTGTAAACTCCTCTGTGTTACTGAGAGGTATTAGGGTTTTGAGAGGTGCCCTAAAAGTATCGTAAGCTCTGAAGCTTTTTTTGCATCCATCTTACTTAAAATTTGTCCGACAATTTTCGGCTTTAAAGATTGCAATATCACTACAGCATCCTTTGCCTGCATATCGGTAAGGATATTTGCAGAGGATGCGGCTTTCATTTTTGCGAAAGTTTGGGCGATTTTACTCATTTTTGTCTCTTGTAATGCTTTTAAAATTTGCTGATTTTTCTCAAGCATTTTTTTCACATCTTCGCTTTGTTTCTTGATCTGAGCAAGCTTTTTATCAACTGCTTCTTCTTTGATACTTAATTTTGCTTTTTTCTCTTTCAAGAGTGCTTCTGTAGCTGTTTTAAGGGCATTTAAAGCCTGTGTTTGTTCATCTATACGTTCTAGTTCTACTAAAAGTTCACTTTTTCTCTCTTGAAAAATCTCAGTACATTCAAAAAGCTTCTCACTCTTTTGCAATGCAAAAAGAAGATGTGGGAGTAAAAGGAGAAAAAAAATGAATTTCATGGACTATAAACCTTTGGTACTTTTTCTTTGGTGTGTCATTAAGGCTACCTCATCTAAAGATTTTGCTTCTTCAAGTTTTTTTGCTTGCATGATTTTTTTTATCTCTTCGAGTTCAAGATAATTAAACTTTTCATACTCTATCATAGATTTTTTGAGTTCTTCTTTTGCCTTGTAGACTTGTTCTTGTGCAAATTGTGCCCACTCTTTGTTATGCTCAATAAGATGTCTTCCAGAATCAAGCAGGGTTCTTGCTTGTAAAAAACTTGACATAAACCCCTTACTTGGAGCTTCTATGTCATACATGGCATTACGAGAGAGTTCAAGAGCCATTAAGGCACTGTTTAAATCAGCATTTGCCCGTTGCACCAGCCGCTCTTTTTTTTGCATTTCACTCTTTTTAATTTTAACAAGTGCACTAAAACGCGTGTTCATATGTCAAAACCTTATACTTTATAAGATAATGGTATCTTCTCTCTCAGGTGAAGTAGAAATAATACCTACTTTTGTTTTACTGATTTCTTCGATAATTTTAACATAATCTTGTGCGGATTGCGGCAAATCTTCAAATTTACGTACGCCTACAGAGTTATTCCACCCTTGAAATGTCTTATAAATTGGTGTCACATTCTCTAAATCTGCTGGAAGATAATCTATCTCTTGCCCATTATATTCATAAGCAACACACACTTTCACTTCATCAAAACCGTCTAAAACATCAAGTTTCATCAATGCTAACTCATCGCAACCATTCAAACGCGAAGCGTAGCGAGTTGCCACAGCATCAAACCAGCCACAACGACGTGCACGTCCTGTCGTTGTTCCAAACTCATGCCCTTGTTCTCCCAAACGCTTACCATCTTCTCCTAAATCTTCAGATGGAAAAGGACCATTGCCCACACGAGTACAATACGCCTTAACAATACCTGTCACTTTACCAATATCTTTAGGATTAATCCCAAGTCCTGTACACGCCCCTGCACTCACTGTTGCTGAGGATGTCACATACGGGTATGTTCCATGGTCAATGTCTAGCATTGTCCCCTGTGCCCCTTCAAGTAAGACTTTTTTGTTCTCTTCATCAAGAGCTTTCCAGACCATTTGTGTTGTGTCGGTAATAAAAGCACCCAGTTTTTCTTTGTACTCTGTAAGTTCTCCAAGCAATGCCTCTTTTGTAGGAGCTTCTAAATCCATCACATCAAAAATAGGCTTATTGTGTGCGAAATAATCCAAAATACTCTCACAGAGTTTTTCAGGATTTAAAAGTTCTCCAACACGATGCCCAATACGGTTGATTTTATCGCTATAAGCAGGTCCTATCCCTTTTCCTGTTGTACCTATCGCCTTATCACCTTTGAGCTTCTCTTTGGCTTGGTCAATCTGTGCATGGTAAGAAAGATTTAAGTGTGCTTTATCGGAAATATACAAACGCCCCTCAAGCCCCTCAAACTGCTCCATCTCTTTTATAATAGAAGATGGAGAGACCACAACACCATTACCTATAACATTCACAGCTTTAGGATTTAAAACACCAGAAGGAATAAGATGCAGTGCATACTTTACACCATCTACCCAAATCGTATGCCCTGCATTATGTCCCCCTTGTGAGCGACATACCATATCATACTTTGTAGCGAGTCTATCGACTATTTTTCCTTTTCCCTCGTCACCCCATTGAATTCCAACAATTAAATCTGCTTGCATTTTTTTTCCTATTACTTTGTTAATTCTTCACAGAGTGCATCTGTGTATATTGCAAACCCAACGGATGTTAAGTTCTCATTTTTATATCTTCCACCGCGAGCAAATACTTCATTGTCTTGAATCACACGAAAGAAAAGTTCATCGTAATAGAGCATTTTTGCATAGTAAAGTGGTGCTATGACTGCGTTTTTGCACTCACTATCTGCACATAACTCTTTGATTTTTAAAAGCTCCTCTTGGATCACTTTTGGTGCAATGGCTATCACCTCATCAATCTGTTCAATATACTGTAAATAGACAAGTTTTGTCAGCCACTCTACTTTGAGGTTAATAAATTTATCGATATTAATATGTCTAAAATCTTCGATACTCAGTTCTTCAAACATCTCTGCTAAAATTTCTGGAATTTTAATGTTAGATATTTGAATTAAGGGTTGTACTTCTAACTTGTCAAAAATGCTTGTCGCCAAACGCAAAACTGAAGATAATTTTTTCTCTCCTAAAAACTCTACACCTACCTGATACTGCTCTGTCGTAGGGTAAGAGACAACAGGTTGAATGTAAAACCACTTCTTTTGAGCGCTATTTGACCCTAGGCGTTTTTCTATAATACGCACAACGTCTATTGTCGAATCAGCACGTAAAGAGAGGGCATTATTTTTTGCATCATTCACACGAATCAGCTTTTTTTCATCGCCGATGCTTAAATGCTGGTGGTATGAAAATATTGGTGTGACTATCTCCTCAAACCCTTTAGCACTCAGAATTTCACTTGCAATGTTTTCTATCTTGCGTTTAATTTTCGCAGATTCTCCAAAATAGAGTTTAGAGCCATTTGGAATTTCATGTTCTAATATCATCTAGTTTCCAATTTGAAAAGTAATTTCATTAAATATTTTGTTCGCAGTACCATCATAAGTACGGCGACCTAGTTTGTCAAGTGCTAATTCTACCGCATTGACAACCCAAGACATCTCGTAATCATGAATCAATCCCATTTGATTAATACGAAAAATCTTACCTTTTAAATGATCTTGTCCACCAGCAACATTCACACCATACACTTCCTTTAAAAGTTTTCGAATCTCACTTGCGTTTTCATCATCAATAGTTGTCATAGAACGTGCTGGGTTTTGAGGGTATATATGTAATCCTAAAGCTTTTAAAGCCTCTCGCACAGCTTCTGCTCGCACAGCCGTTTTTGCATAAAGAGCCTCAACTCCGCCCTCCGCTTCAATCGTCTCTAAAACTTCTAAAAGTCCTATGATAAGCGTTGTAGCCGCTGTATAGGCTGTAGTATTTTGTTTTTGCTTTTTAATCTCACTTGCAAGGTTTAAGTAGTACCCTTTTCCCTTTCCTATCTTTTTTATCGCTGCATTGGAAAGTCCTAAAAGTGAGAGCCCTGGAGGCAACATGAGTGCCTTTTGACTCCCCGCTAAGAGTGCATCTATATTTGTCACATCAATAGCTTCCACACCAACAGCCGTAATACCATCAGCAATAATCATAATCTCAGGATTGAGTTTTTTCGCTGCTGCGGCAATTGCTTCTACTGAGTGGCGAAGCCCGCCTGCACTCTCACTAATCTGAATCGCGATGGCATCAATCTTTGGATTTTGTGTAAGTGCAGCTTCTACTGCTTCTACTGTTGCAGGGGTATCCCACTCATTTTTTATCTCAACATTATTAAGCCCATGAGCAAGTGCTATTTTACCAAAACGCTCACCAAATTTTCCAGAATTTATACTCAAAAGCGTGTTATGGCAAAGGTTTATGACAGCAGCTTCCATAGCCCCTGTTCCAGAAGAAGCAAGCATAATGACCTCATCAGTTTTAAAAAGCTTAAAAAGATGTCCGCGTGTTTTTTCAAATATAGCTTCAAATTCAGGTGTACGATGGTGCATTGTCTCATCGCTCATGGCGTTTCTGACATTTTGTGGGACTGGAGTTGGACCAGGAGTAAAAAGTAACATATAAATTTTCCTACGAGATTAATTCAGTTTTTCAAACTTACTGTTTAAAATAAAACCTCGTATTATATCGAAAATTTCTTATTTTTGCATTCTTGCGGTAATTGTATCGAGTGTTTTAAAGATAGCCTCTTCTTGAAATGGTTTGACCATATACCCATTTGCCCCTTTTTTTATCATCGCTAAAACACTTGATTTTGAGCCTTCCGTTGTTGCCATCACTATACGAGTTTTATTCCACTCTTTATTTGCACGCACCGCTTCTACGACTTCAGGTCCTGTCATATTTGGCATATTCCAATCAAGCAACATAATATCTACTTTTTCTTGTTTCATCACAGCCATTGCTTCATTACCATCTTCTGCTTCAAACAAATTTAACTCTTTCCACTCTGGTTCTTTAAAATAACGTTTCATTGTGTTTGATAACACACGGCGCACTATTTTACTATCATCGACAATTAATACATTCATACTCTTACTCTTTTTATGGTAATATTTTAATTCAATTAGTTTATCACACTAAAATATAATTTTATATTAAATTGTCTTTCAAAAATTTATTAAGGAACATCATGACTCTATTTGACTCAATTCTTTTAGGTACTATCGAAGGTTTTACCGAGTTTTTACCTATCTCTTCTACTGGGCATCTTATCGTCGCAAGCCATTTTTTAGGCATAGACCAAACAGCTGTTACAAAAGCCTATGAGGTTATCATCCAATTTGCCGCTATTATTGCTGTTTTTTTTACCTACCGTGACAAATTCACCCTGAGTAAAATTAACCTTTGGGTCAAGGTTTTTCTTGCTTTTTTACCTATAGGTGCCTTTGGATTTTTATTTTCTCATCAGGTCAAAGCACTTTTCAGCATCAATATCGTTGCGATTATGTTTATTATTGGGGGAGTTGTTTTTCTCATTGTAGAAAAATATTTCATTCAAGAAGGGAAGCACTCCACAGATAATGTTGAAGATGTCACACTCAAACAATCCCTCGTGATTGGCTTTGCACAAGTTTTTGCACTCATTCCTGGGACATCGCGTGCAGGGTCTACTATTATCGGTGCTTTACTTGTGGGGCTGAGTAGAAAAGCGAGTGCAGAGTTTAGTTTTTTGCTCGCGTTTCCCGTCATGAGTGCGGTCACTGCCCACGACATACTCAAACATTACCATGAATTTAGCGATGCCAATCTTCTTAACTTAGCCATTGGTTTTATCCTTGCGTTTATCGTTGCGTTTATCACCATTAAACTCTTTTTAAAATTTTTAGATACTTTTACTTTTGTTGCGTTTGGTATCTACCGTATCCTTTTTGGTGTGATTTTACTCTTACTTTTTCACTAAAGTCGCTTTAATACCTTTTTAACAAGTGCTAAAGCTTGCGAACGGTGTGAGAGTTTTTTCTTCACATCATTTGAAAGTTCTCCCAATGTTTGCTCATACCCAAGCGGTATGAACATTGGGTCATACCCAAAACCACCCTCTCCTCTTGCATAACTCAGTGCCGTTCCATGCATCCAGCCATGCACCGTTTTTTCTCTGTTTTTTGTGACTATAGCTATGGCTGCTGTATAAAATGCAGGGGAACTACGCACCCCTTTTTCTGCAATAGCACTCATGAGTTTATGAAGATTATCGACATCACTCGCATCTGCACCTGCATAACGTGCACTAAAAATACCCGGTTCGCCTCCTAAAATATCTACACTGATACCGCTATCGTCAGCAAGAACTATAACATCTTTATCATCAAGTGCATGAAAGACTGCTCGTGCTTTAATGAGTGCATTGGCTTGAAAAGTATCGCCATCTTCAACAATCTCAAAAGCCTCTATCAAATCTGTGTAGGGAACAACCTCATAATCTTCACATAAATCTTTAATCTCTCTTACTTTTCCTTTATTAGATGTAGCTAAAACTAATTTCATATTTGCTTCCTTATATTTATGTAACAAGATTTTGTAGTATAATCTCGCAATTATACTATAAAGGCTTTACAAATGATGAAAAAAGTATTACCCCTCTCTTCAATTTTATTTTTGAGATTTTTGGGGCTATTTTTAGTTTTACCTGTTCTTTCTGTTTATGCACTTGACTTAGAGGGTGCTACACCTTTTCTTGTGGGTGTTGTTGTTGGGGGCTATGCCCTGACTCAAGCTGTTTTTCAAGTTCCTTTTGGGAGTATGAGTGACAAGTTTGGACGCAAACCAACTATTCTTATTGGTTTACTTCTTTTCTTTGTAGGTTCACTTATATCAGCTTACTCTACAGACATCTATATGTTAATGTTTGGGCGTTTCTTACAAGGTGCAGGGGCTATTGGCTCTGTTATTCCTGCCATGATTGCCGATGTTGTTGAAGAAGAAGTACGCGGCAAAGCGATGGCTATGATGGGTGGATTTATTGCGATTAGTTTTGCTGTTTCTATGACACTCGGACCAGTTCTTGCTTCCTCTTTTGGTATAGACACCATCTTTTTAATCACCGCAGGATTAGCACTCCTCTCGATTGTGATTCTCTTTACAAAAGTGCCTACCCCACCAAAAATCAAGCATATTTACCATGGTAAAGTTACCACGATGGATATTTTAAAAGACAACAACCTTTTAAATATGATTGTCATAAACGCAATGCAAAAGGGTCTTATGACTATGGCGTTTGTTCTTATTCCTATTCTTTTAACGAAACCTGAATATGGATTTAACTGGGAGAAATCAGACCTTTGGATGGCCTATGTTCCTGCAATGGTAGCAGGATTTCTAGCAATGGCACCTGCGGCTATTTTAGGTGAGAAGAAAAATATTCCCAAACAGATCTTTTTACTCTCTATTGTTCTGTTTTTAGCTGCGTTTCTCATTATGGGTTATACAACTTCAAGTACAGTGTTTGTCGTCGGTGTTGTCTTTTTCTTCATTGGATTTAATATGATGGAACCACTTGTCCAATCGATGATTAGTAAATTTGCACGTGTGCATCAAAAAGGGGCAGCCCTTGGTATGTCAAACTCTGCTGCATACTTTTTTACCTTTTTAGGTGGTACTTTTGCAGGGCTCTTTTTAGATATAAGCGATAGAGAAACACTTGTTACTATTATAGCTGTTGTGATTGTTCTGTGGCTCATTTGGACGGCGATGAAACTCCAAAACCCTATCAAACACTCCCATCTTTATATTAAAAACAGTGAAGTAGATATGGATAAATTAACAGCACTCGAACATGAGCATATTGCAGAATGGTTTATCAATGAAACTGAAAATGTTGTTGTGATTAAATATGTAAGTGCCTCTATGAGTGAGGATGAGATTAAAGCGAAAATCGCTCAATAATATTTATCATGCAGTATGCATGATAAATTCTAGTAATACAAATAGATGTATTACTTTTTAGGTACTACATACATGTTGTAGTAACGACCCTCAAATTTTGGTGGTTTTTCCATCACACCAATATCTTCAACCATAGGCCAAACACGTAAAAGTACATCTTTTCCTGCTTGTGGTGTCGCCATTTCACGACCACGTAAAAAGACTCTAAATTTCACATGAAAACCTTTTTCAAGGAATTCTCTTGCATGCTTTACTTTGAAGTTCATATCATTTTCAGCAATTTTTACTGAGAGTTTAATCTCTTTGACAACAATCTTCACTTGATTTTTACGTTGCTCTTTGAGTTTCTTCTCTTCTTGGTATCTATATTTACCATAGTCCATGATTTTTGCAACAGGTGGCTTTGCATTTGGAGCGATAAGCACTAAGTCTAGTCCTAATTCATTTGCTTTTGTCATAGCCTCATCAGTAGAAACGATTCCTAATGATTCTGCTCCATCGACATTACATCGTAACTCTGCTACACGGATGTCATCATTCATGATGACGCGGTCTTTGTTTTTACTCAAAAATTTACCTCATTTACTTTAGTTTGTATAAGCTGAAGGAATTCCTCTTCGCTTAAAGTGTACTGCTCTCTAGTTCTTCTATCGCGAATTGCTACAGTTTTGTTCTCTATCTCTTCATCTCCAAGGACGACTATCATAGGGACACGTGTTTTTTCTGCTGTTCTAATTCTTTTGTTTAAAGAATCATTCTTCGCATATATTTCACTATCGGCATTTATATCAATAAGTTTATCTGATAAAAGCTTAGCATATTCTTTATGTGACTCTGCAACTGGTACAATTGCCACCTGTGTAGGAGCAATAAACATAGGAAACTCTCCAGCATAATGCTCTGTTAAAATCCCAATAAAACGCTCGAATGAACCTAAAATAGCACGGTGAATCATAACAGGTTGGATTTTTTCATTCTCCTCACCATTATACTCAAGCTCAAAACGTGCAGGAAGATTGTTATCTAACTGAATTGTTCCACACTGCCACTCACGCCCAATCGCATCTAAAATTTTAATGTCAATCTTAGGACCATAAAAAGCACCACCGCCTTCATCTATAGTATATGCAAGATTATGTGCCTCCATCGCTGCCACAAGTGCTGCTTCTGATTTTTCCCAAACTTCTGCATCACCAACTGCTTTTTCTGGTTTTGTACTAATCATCATTTTGTACTCAAAACCAAAAGTAGTCATGATTTTATCGACAAACTCAACAACATCTATAATTTGTTCTTCAATTTGATCGACGGTACAAAAGATATGCGCATCATCTTGCGTAAATTCACGAACACGGAAAAGTCCGTGAAGTGCCCCTGTCATCTCATGACGATGCACAACACCATACTCAAAATACTTCAGTGGCAAATCACGATAAGAATGCAACTCATCTTCATACACTTTAATATGCCCAACACAGTTCATTGGTTTGACACCAAACTCTAACTCGTCAATATTGGTAAAATACATATTTTCACCATAGTTTTGGTAATGCCCTGATGTTTTCCACAAATCACTTCTAAGCATTTCAGGACCACGCACAGGTTCATACCCGCGTTTACGGTGTGCTTTAAAAAGAAGCGACTCTAAACGTGAACGCAGACGCCCACCAGCAGGGAGCCAAATCGCAAATCCAGCCCCAACCTCTTCGCGAAATGTAAAAAGTTTCATCTCGTTTCCAAGTTTTCTATGGTCGCGTTTCTCAGCTTCTCGCATCATATCCATGTGTGCTTTGAGAGCCTCCTTTGTTGCAAACGCAATACCATATATACGTGTAAGCATCTCATTTTTAGAATCTCCACCCAGATAAGCCCCTGACACTTTCGTAAGTTTAAAGTAACGGATAAGCCCAACAGAAGGCAGATGTGGCCCACGACAAAGGTCTTCAAACTCCCCTTGCTTATAAATGCTTACTGTATCAGATGGAATTCGCTCCATAACAGCAAGTTTTAAGTGGTCATCTTTAAATTTTTCTTTTGCTTCTTCCATTGAAATTTCATATTTTTCTATCTTATACTTTTTCTTTGCAAAGACAAGCATCTGTTTTTCTATCTTTTTAAGGTCGCCCTCACCTACTTCTGACGCTGTTTTAAAGTCATAGTAAAACCCCTCTTTCACAGTTGGTCCTACATAAAACTCAGCATCAGGGTAAAGCGACTTAATCGCTTGTGCCATAAGGTGTGCAGTAGAGTGACGAAGCACATCTAAAGATTCCGCAGAGTTATCTAACTCTATCGCTTCACCCTCAATGCCTCGCTCCTCTGCTGTGACTAAATCTACTATCTCATCATTATATTTTATTGCTATTGCACTCAAAAAATTTCCTCTATTATAATTCTGTTTTTAGTACAGCACCATTGGATGCGTTTGATACTAACAGTTGGTAGCGTTTGAGCCACTTTGATTTTACTTCGTTTTTGTATGGTTTATATGCCGCTTTTCTCTTTGCAATAATCTCTTCGCTTACATTTAACTGTAAAATATGTTTATCGACATCAAGTTCTATCTCATCACCATCTTCGATTAATGCAATCAATCCACCCTCAGCAGCTTCAGGAGAAACATGTCCGATGGAAGCCCCTTTGGTTGCACCAGAGAAACGCCCATCAGTAATGAGAGCTACAGACTCACCAAGCCCCATCCCTTGAATAAGTGCCGTAGGAGCAAGCATCTCTTGCATACCTGGACCCCCCTTAGGACCTTCATAACGGATGACAACAACATCCCCAGCCTTTACTTTTTTACTCATAATCCCAGCAAGTGCTTCTGGTTGGGAGTTAAAACAGATAGCACTTCCTTTAAAAGCACGCATACTTGGTGCTATTCCAGCACTTTTCACAACTGCACCCTCTAAGGCCAAGTTTCCAAAAAGAATAGAGAGCCCACCTACTTGAGAGTAAGCATTCTCATTAGTATGAATGATAGAAGTATCTTTTATATTCGCATCTTTGACGCGCTCCTCAAGTGTTTCACCCGTAATCATCAGTGCATCCATCTCAAGGAGTTCCCCTCTACGACTTACCTCTTTAATAACTGCGTTTACTCCACCTGCATCATCAATGTCTTTCATATGAACGGTTGTAAGTGAAGGAGATATTTTAGCGATGTGTGCTACTTTTTCTGCTATAGCATTAATATTTTCTATCTTAAAATCGACATCCGCCTCTTTTGCGATTGCTAGCATATGAAGTACTGTGTTTGAGCTTCCACCCATTGCCATATCTACGACAAAAGCATTATGCACCGCTTTTTCATTTAGGATGTTTTTGAAGTTATATTTTGTATTATCTTCCATCTTTGCAAGTTCTACGATGCGACGAGCAGCTACTTTTACCATCTCAATTCTCTCTGGAGTCATGGCAAGTACCGTTCCATTTCCAGGAAGTGCTATTCCCATCGCTTCACAAAGCGTATTCATAGAGTTTGCGGTAAACATACCAGAGCAAGAGCCACCAGAAGGACAAGCTTCACACTCTATCTCATACAACTCCTCTTCGCTCATTTTTCCATCATTAAACTTTCCAACCGCTTCAAATGCAGTCGCAAGGTCGATGGGAGTTCCATCCTTTTTATGTCCCGCTGGCATTGGTCCACCTGAAACAAAGATAGTAGGCACATTCACACGCAAAGAGCCCATAATCATACCAGGAACAATCTTGTCACAATTTGGAATACAAATCATAGCATCCAACTTGTGTGCATTCATCACCGTTTCCATAGAGTCAGCAATAATTTCACGAGAAGGAAGTGAATAGAGCATACCATCATGCCCCATTGCAATACCATCATCTACACCAATAGTGTTAAAAACAAATGGTACTCCACCTGCTTCACGAATAGCCTCTTTGACTATTTCTCCATACTCATGCAAAAAGAAATGCCCAGGAATAATGTCAATATAACTATTGGCAATACCAATAAACGGCTTGTCAAAATCTTCATCTTTTAGACCCGTCGCACGCAGTAATGAACGGTGAGGTGCTTTGTCAAAGCCCTTTTTGATAATATCACTTCTCATAATTTTTCCTACTATATAGTTTACATCTTTAAATATAAATGCGATTATACCACTTTTTTTACAATTTAGCCTAAAAACTCTTTACAAATAAAAAACAATCGGCTATAATTCCACCTCACTTACAAAGTATGTAAGAGTTTTTGCGGGAATAGCTCAGTGGTAGAGCACAACCTTGCCAAGGTTGGGGTCGCGAGTTCGAACCTCGTTTCCCGCTCCATTTTAAATTGTTAACTGTGAAATCACTCACGATGCCCGGGTGGCGAAATTGGTAGACGCAGGGGACTTAAAATCCCCCGGTAGCAATACTGTGCCGGTTCGAGTCCGGCCCCGGGCACCATGATAAAAATTGTAACTGGTGCCATCGCCAAGTGGTAAGGCCGCAGCCTGCAAAGCTGCTATCCCCAGTTCAAATCTGGGTGGCACCTCCAGTTATAATTTATACTACAACACACGTGGATCTTTGGCAGAGTTGGTCGAATGCACCGGTCTTGAAAACCGGCGAGGGTCACACCTCCCAGAGTTCGAATCTCTGAGGGTCCACCACTTCTAAACCCCTAAAACAAGCACTTTCACAATATTAAGAAAAATTCAAAGAAACATTAAGAAAAATATGGTTCCCGACTTTTTTGGAATTAATAGGAACTCAAAGACCCTTTTTTAATAAGAGTATAATTACAAAATAATAAATAAAATATTATGGCTTTTGATCTAGATCAACTTATAAATAAAAACCTTCAACAAACTCTAAAAAATTATCTATGTGTTGATTCTTTAGAAAGCTATGATATTAAGATTGAAAAATTATTACCACAAAATAGAAGTCAATTATTTAATATTTGTTTTAATCTTACATATAAGTGCCTAGCCAAAATTAATGTCATATTTTGAACCGAAGAAATTAAGCATATTTTGTATGTGCTTGTAAAAGTCATCAAACGAATCTAAAACATTTAAATCCATCCAAGTATATTTCATTTC
>JALWON010000260.1 GCA_027083475.1 Sulfurimonas sp. | reverse complement strand
TCACTTACATCTACAAAACCCTCATGTGAATCTGCGTTTGAAGAGCCATGCCCGGGAAAATGCTTTAAAACAGAAACAATATGCTCTTTTGATTGTTCATCAATCACAACTTTTGCATACTCAACCACTTGACGAGGGTCACTTCCAAAGGAACGCCCCATACCGACAATCACTTTGTTCTTTGGGTTCATGGCAAGATCTACAACAGGGGCGAAGTTCATATTGATACCCATGTTATGAATCATCTGTGCCTGTTTTTTGTAGGTTGCGACGGTATCTTTGTAGTTGTATTTTGAAACAGTGACTGCAGATGGGATTTGAGCAAAGCCATTATGAGGATTGAGCCGTGCAACTTTACCGCCCTCTTGATCTATACTGATAAAAAGTGGCTCTTTAGAGGCCCCTTGCAAGGTTTTTGTGAGTTGTCGTAACTGCTTTGGATTGGCAATATTTTTGGTCTTTTTACTTTTATAATCTTTATCAAATAAAATGACACCCCCTAAATTGTACTTTTTTATGTCTTTGAGAATTTGTGATTTTTGAGTGACTTTTGTACCGTCAAAACCAACAATGAACATATGCCCAACCATTTTTTTGATGTCATCTTCTGTGACATCTTTTGCAGAGAGTGCAAACGCAAGTGTAAAAAAGAGTAATAATACTTTCAAACGAGATCCTTCGATTTAATAGGGTTTTTAGAAATGCCCTTTTAGTTTTGTATTATAGTGTGAATCTCGTTAATGGCGTTAAACAGCAGGGATTTTGTTGCCTCTTTTGTTACCAAATGGGGCTCAAAATGGTCACTAACCACTTTGATGATATAAAAATTCTTGATAGCAGGAGAGTGAACAACTGCATCATAGACCCCAAAAGATTCCATATCTGCAAGATTTGCATTTGTTTTATCGACGGGAGTATTTGAACACAAAATGCTTTGCTTGTTTGGCTTGAAAAAGTAGGGTATCTCTTCGTATATAATTTCACCTACTTCAAGTACTTCACCCAGAGCAAAGCTTTTGTTCGCACCACAAATGCCAACATTGACATAGATATCTTCATCTGTAATATCAAAATGATTGATGAGAGTTTGCGTGGCAACTCTTGCGT
>JALWON010000259.1 GCA_027083475.1 Sulfurimonas sp. | reverse complement strand
TTTGCCCCTTTAAGCATTCGAGGTGCAGCTTTAAAAGCTTTTGATTATGAGAGTAAAATTGCTTCTGCACAAGTAAAAAGTTGCATGATTTTAGCAGCACTTCGAGCGGATGGTGTATGTACATATACAGAACCTGAACGCTCCCGTGACCATACCGAAAGAATGTTACAGGGTATGGGTGCAGATATTGTTGTAGATGGACTTCAAACAACTATTAAACCCTTAAAGAAACTTTTGTCTCCTTTAAGTATTCGTATTCCTGCTGACCCTTCAAGTGCATTTTTCTTTGCTGTTGCAGCGGCTATTACCCCTAATGCTTCTGTTGTTTTAGAAGGTGTCACACTCAATCCTACCCGTATTGAGGCTTTTAAAGCTTTAGAGTGTATGGGAGCAAGTATTTCTTATGAAATGAGTGATGATAAGTATGAACCTATTGGAAATATTCATGTCAAACATGCACCTTTACACGGGATTGTCATAGAAGAGAATATTTCATGGCTTATTGATGAACTTCCTGCTTTAAGTATCGCCATGGCTTGTGCTGAGGGTGAAAGTATGGTGAAAAATGCTGCAGAGTTACGTGTCAAAGAGTCTGACAGAATTACTACCGTTGTAGAGGGACTCAGAGCATGTAAAATAGCAGTAGAGGAGTATGAAGATGGCTATAAAATCATGGGTGGAACACTCCAAAGTGCAAAAATAAACAGTGATGGGGATCATAGAATTGCTATGAGTTTTATTATTGCAGGTTTACAAAATGGTATGGAAGTAGCAGATTTAGATTGTATCAATACTTCATTTCCAAACTTCTTTGAGTTACTAGAGAGAATTACATCAGTGGAGAGAACATGAAAATAGAACTAGCAGAAAATTATGGTTTTTGTTTTGGTGTAAAACGTGCAATTAAAATAGCAGAAGAACATCAAAATGCAGCGACTTATGGACCGCTTATACATAATTCAAAAGAGATAGCACGATTAGATAAAGATTTTAATGTAGGGCTTGTTGATGACTTTCAATCTTTTAAAAAAGGTGATAAGGCGATTGTGCGTACACATGGTATCGTCAAGTCTGAACTTGCACAACTTAAAGAAAACGGAGTCAATGTTGTCGATGCAACATGTCCATATGTCACAAAACCACAAGAAATTGCACAAGAGATGAGTGAAGCAGGGTATGATGTTTTGATTTTTGGAGATGAAGCCCATCCGGAGATTAAAGGGGTAAAATCGTATGCAACACATGGGGCGCATGTTGTGACAAATGTGACTGATTTACTCAATTTGAAATTACGAGAAAAAATTGCTTTGATTGCACAAACAACACGAAAAGTAGAAGATTATATGGAAGTTGCAAACTATCTCATCCCTCGACATAAGGAAGTAAGAGTTTTTAACACTATATGTAATGCAACTTTTGAAAATCAAGAAGCTATTGCAAAACTTGCAAAAAAAGCAGATGTAATGATTATTATTGGTGGAAAAAACTCATCCAATACAAAACAACTCGCGAGCATCGCACATGATTTTTGTGAAAATTCTCATCATATTGAAGATGAGAACGATTTACAAAGTGCTTGGTTTGTAGATAAAAAACTGTGTGGTGTCTCTGCTGGGGCATCAACACCTGATTGGATTATAGAGAAAGTTACCAAAGCAATCGAAAAATTGTAAAATATATCCTCTTTTAATTAGAAAATAATGATTATTTAGATATAATCACGACAATTTTTATGTAACAAGAGGATAGGTAATGGCGTTCGATAACGAATCATTTGAAGAAGAAGAAAATTTTGCAGAGATGTTTGCTGCGAGTGAAAAGAAACAAGAAACAAGCCGTATAGTAGAAGGTGAAGTTGTTGAAATTCAAGCGGATGAAGACAGAGCATTAGTTGGTGTTGGCGATAAGCTAGAAGGTATTTTAAGTTTAAACGAGATTCGTGGTGAAGATGGCGAGCTTAAGTTTAATACTGGTGATAAAATAAATGTAATGGTAACAGGATACTACAATGAGCGTCCGAAGATTTCTTACAAAAAGGTTTTAGAACAACAAAAGACTATTGACTTTATAGCTGCAAACAAAGATGACTTTGAAGATTTAGTTGTAGAGGGTGTGATTGTTAAGAAAAACCGTGGTGGTTATGTTGTAGAAGCAGATAATGTTTCTTTCTTTATGCCACGCTCACTCGCTGCATTTAAAGAGAGCGATGATGTGGTTGGTCGTAAAATAAAAGCACAAGTTGTGAAAATTGATGAAGCTGAAAACTCAATTATTCTTTCTCGTCGTAAACTTTTTAATGAAGAACGTAAAAAGAAAAAAGAGATTATTGATCAATTAATGGCTGAAGATGTTATTGTTGAAGGAACAATCAAAAAAATTACTTCTTATGGTATGTTTGTAGATGTAGGTGGTGTTGATGGACTTGTTCATTATAATGAAATCTCTTACAAAGGTCCAGTAAACCCTTCAAAACTTTACAAAGAGGGTGATGTTGTCACAGTAAAAGCAATCTCTTATGATAAAGATAAACGTCATCTTTCTCTCTCTATTAAAGCAGTGCTTCCAGATCCATGGGCTGAGGTAGAATCAGAACTTGATGAAGGCGATACAATTACTGTAACTGTTTCAAATATTGAAGCATATGGTGTGTTTGTTGATCTTGGAAATGATATAGAAGGTTTCTTACATATTTCAGAAATTAGCTGGAATAAAAATGTGAAAAATCCTGCTGATTATTTAGAAGTTGGTCAAGAGATTGATGTTGAAGTAATAGAAATTAATTCTAAAACACATAAACTTCGTGTTTCACTCAAAAAACTTTTACCAAAACCATTTGATGAATTTTTGAAAAACTATAGAGAAGGTGATGTCGTGAGAGGAACAGTGACATCATTAACTGATTTTGGTGCATTTGTCCGTATTGATGGTGTTGAAGGGCTTTTACATAACCAAGATATTTCTTGGGATAAAAATACAAAAGCAAAAGATGTTTTAAAATCTGGTGATGAAGTTGAAGTGAAAATTGCTAAAATCAACGCTGAAGATCAAAAAATTTCTTTAAATAGAAAAACACTTTTAGAATCTCCTATTGATAAGTTTGCAACAACTCACAATAACAACTCAATTGTGCATGGAACAATCCGTGATATTAAAGACTTTGGTGTGTTTGTTTCCCTTGAAGATGGTGTTGATGCTTTGATTCGTGATGAAGATTTAGCACCACTTGTAAAAGATGAATTAGAACCAGGACAAGAAATAGAAGCTGCAATTGCTGTGATTGATACAAAAAGAGATAGAATTAGACTCTCTGTCAAAAAATTAGACTATATTAAAAATCAAGCAATGCTTGCAGAAATTAATGATAGTGAATCACACTCTTTAGGTGATTTGATTAAAGATAAATTAAAATAAGCATGATTTAGAATGCAAAAGATTATAAAGTGGTTCGCTCCTCTCTTAGCACTAGGGGTGAGTACTTTTTTAATCTTTTTTTTAATTTCTATTAACGAGTATAAGGAGCATGATGTCTCTGAAGTACTTGTTTTAGATACAAATGTAACACAAAAAAAGTCTGAAAAACTTTGGTTAGACCATTTTTCTCAAACTGAAAAATTAGGTTACTCATTTCCTGTAAATGAAGTCTACATAAAAATAGACTTAGATGAAAAAATAACTAAAACCATTACATATAGATTGTCTGCCGCTGTTTTAGACCCTTATCAAATATTTTGTTTAAAAGAAGAACTCAAACAGTATCATTTGAAATATTATTTGAAGCAAGACAAGCATAAAATGGAATTACTTATTTATTCGCACGATGTAAATAAATTAAACAAGCTTGTAAAAGTACTAAAAAATTATCAAATTTCGGCAGTTGTGAAGCCGTATAAAAAAGAGGAATAAGAGATGCAAAAATATACAGTAGTAGTTTGTGACCATATCCATCAAGCAGGTCTTGATATGTTGGAAAATGATGAAAATATTAACTTTATTATGGCAGCAGATGAGCCAAAAGAGAAGTTAAAAAAAGAGATTCTTCCACAAGCGCATGTCGCAATTACAAGAAGTTCTACAGATGTGGATGATTTGTTTTTAGAAAATGCTACAAACTTAAAAGCAGTTGTTCGTGCAGGTGTCGGTGTGGATAATGTTGATATACCAGGGTGTTCAAAACAAGGAATTATTGTGATGAATGTACCAACAGCAAACACAATTGCTGCAGTTGAGCTTACAATGGCACATATGCTTTCTTGTATGCGTATGTTTCCATATTCTCATGACCATTTGAAAAATCAACGTATTTGGAAGCGTGAAAAATGGTACGGACATGAGCTCAGTGGGAAAAAACTCGGTGTTATAGGGTTTGGTAACATTGGTTCTCGAGTTGCAAAACGTGCTGCTGCGTTTGAGATGGATATTGTGGCGTATGATCCATATATTCACCCATCAAAAGTAACTGATTTAGATATGACATATACAAAAGATTTTGCAGATATTTTAGCATGTGATGTCATCACGATCCATACACCAAAAAATAAAGAGACAATTGGCATTATTGGCGCTGAGGAAATTGCACAGATGAAAGATGGTGTGGTTTTAGTGAATTGTGCTCGTGGTGATTTATATAATGAAGATGCTTTGTATGATGGACTTAAATCTGGTAAAATCCGTTTTGCTGGGATAGATGTATTTGGAAAAGAGCCTGCAATTAACAACAAACTCCTTGATTTAGACAACATCGTTGTCTCTCCTCACTTAGGCGCGAATACTTATGAATCTCAATATAACATCGGAACA
>JALWON010000258.1 GCA_027083475.1 Sulfurimonas sp. | reverse complement strand
ATGTTCATTCTTCCTGATTTGAAAGATTTGAAATTTCCAATCTTACTCATTAACGATGACAAACTCTCTGCAGAGTTCTCAAAAGGAATGGACAAAGAAAAAATTGTCGTAGTTACGCTTGATAACGGGACTATAGTAAAGATCCAAAATGTTGCAGATACAAAAGCTTTAGCAGCTATATTCAACCAAAAGTAGCAATAGACTCGACAACTCTATCTGGAGTAATCCCCTGCTCCAGATCTTTTGGAGAAAATTTTCCAGTTTTTACAAGCACGGCTTTCAACCCTGCTGCTTGCGCTCCGCCAATATCACCCTCAATGTCATCTCCTATCATAATGCACTGCTTAGGTGAGACTCCCATATCTTCACATGCCAAATGGTAAAACGCCTCACTCGGCTTTCCTATAAGCATCGCTTCTTGTGAACTTGCATATTCCAAAGCACTCACAAAACAGCCGGCATCCATGCTCAGTTCATTATCATCATCTTTAAAGTATCTGTTTTTAGCTATTGCCACAAGCGCTGCACCCTTGTTCAGTGCTCTAAACGCAGCGTTTAGATTTGCATAGCTGAAATTCTCCTGCGCATCCCCTACGACCACATACTTTTGCTCATATTCTTTCATATCATTAAAAAAGCTCAGTGCATCATCTGTGAGAAGAAATTTCGCACTGCTCTTTTTTGATTTTAAAAACATTTTTGTCACATCAAGCGCCGTTATCACTTCGTGTGCATCTATCTCAAAGCCAAAGTCTTGCAATTTTGTAACAACCTGCGCAGAGGTCTTTTGTGTCGTATTTGTCAAAAATCTAATGGGATAGTGCTCTTTTATCTTTTTCACTGCTTCAATGGCACCCTCTATTGGTTTGTTTCCGACATAAAGTACACCGCCTATGTCACATAAAACGGCTTCTATGGAATTATCAAACAACATCTCATCCTCCTTTTAAAAGACCGAGAGTCCTGTCTTGGTAGTAAAAAGCTCCAATGCTTTTGTACCTATCAGTGAATTTCCCTGCTCATTGAGTGCCGGCGACCAAACGCAAATGCCCATTTTTTGGGGAATGACCGCAATAATGCCGCCACCCACGCCACTCTTACCCGGCAAAC
>JALWON010000257.1 GCA_027083475.1 Sulfurimonas sp. | reverse complement strand
ATTCTGTTTTGTACCATCAGCATCAATGGTTCATGATTTGGATTTTTAGAGAGTGACTTAGAATAAATCATCAGCATAAGCCACTTCGCAAGGGTAATACGTCCCATAAGCGTAATAACATGACGGATAGAGGAGATTTTATTTCTAAAATGAAAAGCACCAGAGTTCATAAACTGCAAGAGCTGCAGTGTAATCTCAGGAGTCTTCTCAAACGCAGCGGTTATCTCATCTATGTCACTGTCTTGCATCAAAAGGTTGTAAAGCTTTAGAACATCAAACTGTGCTGCCTCATACTTGGCATTTTCAAGTATTTTCGGTTTTGCGAAGAAATAACCCTGAAAACAGTCCGCTCCTATCTCTTTTGCTATCGCGTAACTCTCATGGTCTTCAACCTTACTTGCAATAATCTGCATACCATATTTTTTAAGCTCTTGTACATATGATGGAGTAGCCTCTTCAAGACCTCTGTCAAAATCAACTTTAAAAAAAGAGAGAAAAGAGAACACTGCAGCATATTTCTCAAATGTCTCTTGTGAGAGTCTTGTATCGTTGAGCCCAAGCACATAGCCTTCTTTGTCTAGCTTTTGTATGCGCTCAACGACCCTTTCATTCATAGGTACAGACTCTAAAAGGTCAAAAACGAAGAACTCTTTCGGCACAGAAAATATGATGTCGTTGAGCAAAAATTTTTCATCTATCTTCACAAAACCGCGTTTATCTTCGAGGAGAGTTTTGGTACCAAACTTATTCAAAACATTACTAATAACAGCTGCACTTGCATACCTGTCCCCTGTAATAATACTCTCTTTATTCATATCACGGAAGAGGATCTCATACGCACATATCACTGCGTTTGTATCAATAATAGGCTGCCTTGCAAGATATATATTTTCCATACCCACTCTCCCCTTTTATTTCTGATTATATCACAAGTTTTTATGAAAAATTATTTTTTCCTAATTCATACATCAAAATCGATGCAGCAACACCCACATTGAAACTCTTGATGCCCTCTTGCATCTCTATACTCACGACCTCATCACACACATCTAAAATTTCCTGTGCAATGCCTCTGCCCTCATGCCCCATAATGAGTACCCACTTCTGTGC
>JALWON010000256.1 GCA_027083475.1 Sulfurimonas sp. | reverse complement strand
GTATATGATAAATACTCCCTGGTTCATCCTCTATCTCAATAGCATCTAAAATTAAAATTTCTTCATACTCCATAAACAGGTTCAGCAAATTAATTCCCTCTACACCGCCATTTATAATTTCTATAGAAGGAGAAAAGCTGTAGTTTTTTTGTAAGTATTGGGTTGCATAGATAGCTACACCATCATCTTTTTCTAAAATATTTCCAATGCCAAGAAGGGCAATTTTGTTCATGTGTCTTCCTTAAAATAGTTTTGTACTAAGAGTGTAAATGAATGCTCTTTAGAGTGATTATACTTAAACTCAAACTCTTTAAGATAGTATGGAAAGTATTCATCTGTAATACCTTTATAATGTGTAATTTGTTTCTCAAAATAGTTCCAAAAGTCTACAATTTTGTTGTGATGTGTAGAGAGTTTAATGATTTTATGCCTTCGTTTAAATGCATGAAACTCGGTAAGATAAGTCTCTGCAAGATTATCATGCAAAAATTGTTGTTTATACTTCTGTAAAGAAGGCATTAAAATAGTATAGATGTGCCCCTCATAATCAAAAGTTAAAAAGTTGTGTGCATCAAAAACAGCTTGTTTCTCTTTTTGTTTGGATGCTTCAAGATAATAATACTCATCATAGTCACACTTTTTCTCTCTTAAAGAGAGATACTGCTCTTCGCAAATTTTGGCACTTATTACTCTAAAAGTATGATAATACTCTTTTGCAGAGATATAAGAAATCTGTAAAAGTTTTGAAGCTTCAAGGGTACTTTTGTTATTTACATAACACTCTATTAAAAAAAGAATTTTATTTATTTTTTTAATAGAAGTTTTTTTATGGCAGGTGGAACACTTGAGTCGTCCATCTTTGAGACGATAGACATAGTTGTGACAAAAAAGACATTCGCTAAGCCAAAACATATTAGTCCTAAAATTATAGAAGAAAACTAAATATTTAGCTTCTTTTTATGTAATATAGTCTAAAATTCTTTAAAGTTGAATAAACATTCACTCTCTTGTAAAGGAAATTAGTGGAATTAGGATTTTTTATAATACTCTGGTATGGTATCTTGCATGCGTTTGGACCTGATCATTTAACTGCTATTGCTGATTTTTCCATTGGGAAGTCTATGAAAAAGACGATGATGATTACTGTTGCATTTGCTTTTGGACATGGTATGACCCTGTTTGCTTTTGCAAAAATTTTAGAACACTACAATCTTCCTGAAAATGTCACTGCTTATGGCGATATAATATCTTCAACAGTCATTATTGGAATGGGAAGCTATCTTCTTTATATGGTTTTTGCCGATAAAATACATCTCAACAAACACCTTCATGAGGGTAGAGAGCATATACATATCTACTTTGGTAAGGAGCACTCTCATAATGATACAGCAGTATCCACTTCCGCTTGGACTATGGGTGCTTTAATGGGTATAGGTGGTGTACGAGGAATGTTAGTGACATTAGGTATGTTGCAAGGAAACTCGATTGATTTTAGTATGGTTTTTGCCTTTGTGATAGGTGTAAGTTTTGTATTTGTCAGTTTTGGTGGAGTGATTTTATATCTAAACAAAGAATTTTTAACAAATAAGACAAATGTCAGAAGAGTTTTTCTCACTGCTGGTTTAGTATCGGTAGCTGTTGGAACAGATATGCTTTTGGCATAACAAGTTATAGAAAAGGAAATATAAATATATGTGTGCAGATTGCGGATGTAGTATAACAGGAACAACTTTAGGGGATGGTGAAACACACCATCATCACGATCATAATCACTCTCATGAGCATCAAGCAGCACATGAAACTCTCCATCATAATCCACAGCTTAATGATACAAAAACAATCAGTGTGATTACAAAAATACTCGATAAAAATAACCATGAAGCAGGACATAATCGTGCTCATTTTGATAGTCACAATGTGTTATCTATTAATCTCATGAGTTCACCTGGTAGTGGGAAGACAACTCTTTTAGAAAATATGGCTGATATTGCTCAATTTAAATTTGGTGTAATTGAGGGTGATTTAGAGACTTCACGAGATGCCGATAGAATAAAATCAAAAGGGATTCCCGCTTATCAGATACAAACGGGATCTGCTTGTCACTTAGATGCTTTTATGGTGCACAAGGGATTACACGATATGCCGCTTAATGAGATAGATGTATGTTTTGTAGAAAATGTAGGGAACCTTGTATGTCCAGCCTCTTATGATGTTGGGAGTCACCTCAATATAGTACTCGTTTCTATTCCAGAAGGAAGTGATAAAATAGAAAAATACCCTGTAATGTTTCGTCAAGCAGATTTAATCTTGATTACGAAAACAGATTTGATAGAGTATTTTGATTATGATTTAGAGCATGAAAAAAAAGAGGCTCGAAAAATAAAGCCTGGTGTAGATATTTTAGAAGTAAATAGTAAAGATAAAGACTCCATTCAAAGAGTGATCGATTGGATAGAGTTTAAAAGAAAGATGAGAGGATAATATGTGTTTATCTATACCAAGTAAAGTTGTCAAAATAGACAAAGAAAAAAATGTTGCTACTGTCGATACCATGGGTGTCACGCGCGAAGCTGGACTTGAACTGATGCAAGAGGATGAAGTAAAGATAGGGGATTATGTTCTGCTACACATTGGTTTTATTATGAATAAAATTGATGAAGTGGATGCGCTGGAGTCTTTAAAAGTCTATCAAGAAATTTTAGAAAAACTTGATGAAGAAGAGCGGCGCCAACTAGTAGAAGATGATGATAACTGTGCAAACAGAGGTGCTTAAATGGCACATCTAGAACTCAAAGATTTATATGACGGTTTCCGTGACCCTAAAATAATAGAAGGTTTTGCGAAACTTATTAAAGAAGAAGCAAAAAAACTACCTAAGCCCATTAACATTATGGAAGTGTGTGGTGGACATACTCACTCCATTATGAAGTTTGGGCTTCCACAACTTTTACCTGCAAATGTCAATTTTATTCATGGACCGGGATGTCCTGTCTGTGTCATGCCAAAAGAGCGTATTGACCATGCTTATATTTTATCTTTACAAGAGGGTGTCATCTTAGTGACCTTAGGAGATATGATTAAAGTTCCAGGAAGTAAAGGAAGTTTACAAGATGCGCGAGCTAAAGGTGCAGATGTACGTTTTGTCTATTCTCCTTTAGATACTCTCAAAATTGCAGAAGAGAATCCAGAGAAAAAAGTTATCTTTTTTGCTATTGGTTTTGAGACAACAACACCAATGACCGCCTCTTTAATCGATATTGTTCTTAAGCGCAAGATACCAAACATCTTTTTTCATATGAATCATGTCACCGTTCCAGAAGTCATGGTAGAACTTATAGATAGCAGAGATGAACATGTCGATAGTTATAACAACCAAATAGATGCTTTTTTAGGACCAAGCCATGTGAGTGTTATCACAGGAAGTAAAATCTATGAACAGTTTCCAAAAAAATATAACCGTCCTGTTGTTGTTGCTGGATTTGAACCAGTCGATGTTATGGAAGGTATCTACATGATAGTGAAACAATTTACTGAAAATAGATGTGAACTAGAGATAGAGTACAAACGTTCTGTCTCAAGAGAAGGAAATAAAAAAGCACAAGCCCTTATAGAGGAGTATTTTGAAAAAGCAGACCTTTTTAAATGGAGAGGGCTTGGAAATGTTCCTGATAGTGGCTATAAACTTAAAGATGAATTTTCTGCAATAGATGCTGAAAAAATTTATAAAGATGTGTTACCTATAGAAGAGATAGAAGATCATAAACTTTGCATCTGTGGAGACATACTTCGTGGTATGGCAAAGCCTGATGAGTGTACTATCTTCGGAACGGCATGTAAACCATCTTCTCCGCTTGGAAGTTGTATGGTGAGCAGTGAGGGTGCATGTGCTGCATACTACAAATATGGGAATTTACTTTAATGCAAAAAAATGTAAGCTTAGCAATGGGCAATGGTGGACTTGAAAATAATGAGTTAATTACAAAAGTATTTTACAAAGCTTTTAAAAATGATATTTTAGAAAAAAGTGAAGATGCTGCTGTTATTGAGAATGGTAAACTTGCTTTTAGTACGGATAGCTTTACGGTAAGTCCTCTTTTTTTTCCGGGTGGAGATATAGGAAAATTAGCTATCTGTGGTACTTGTAATGATTTAGCCATGATGGGTGCCAAGCCAAAGTATCTTACTTGTAGTGTTATTATAGAAGAGGGCTTTGCTATGAGAGAATTAGAAAAAATCGTTCATAGTATGCAAAAAGAACTCAAAAAAAATGGTGCTATAATCGTCTCTGGCGATACAAAAGTAGTACCAAAGGGGAGTGTAGATAAGATTTTTATAAACACTACAGGCATAGGTACTATAGAACAAAAGGGGATAAGCTCAAACAACATCTCAAAAGAGGATGTTATCCTTGTCAGTCGTGACATTGGTCGTCATGGAGCGGCTATTTTTGCAGCACGAGAGGGGATAGAACTGACTTCTACTTTAGAGAGTGATTGTGCTTCTTTAACAGAGCAGGTAGAGGCCCTGATAAACGCAGGCATAAAGATAACAGCACTTCGTGATGCAACCAGAGGTGGTGTGAGTGCTGTACTGAACGAATGGGCAAAACAGTCTAATATCTGTATAGAAGTAGAAGAAAAAACTCTTCCCGTCTCTGATGAAGTTTATGGCATTTGTGAGATGCTTGGGTTTGAAGCAGTGAATTTAGCAAATGAGGGTACATTTGTTTTAGCAGTAAAAAAAGAGGATGCACAAAGAGCCTTAGATGTTTTACATAGCTTTGATAACTCTCATAATGCTGTTGAAATTGCAAGTGTAAGTGATGCCTATATGCAAAAAGTCATCCTAAAAAGTCCTCATGGTACGAAACGGTTTTTAGATGTGCCTACGGGAGAACTCCTTCCAAGGATCTGTTAATTGTGCGTGTAACACTCTTAGTTACTTCTTTTAACTCTCTCTCACAACTCCTCTTCACTTACCTTAAAGATAAGGGAGTAAGTGTAGATGTGCTTTTTGCTCGTGATGATAGAACTATTATAGAGGAGTTACAGACATTTTCACCAGATATAATTCTCGCTCCCTATCTGCACTATTTTATTCCAAAAGAGGTTTATGAGAATTATGCAACTTTTATCTTTCATCCTGGAATTGTTGGTGATAGAGGGGCTTACTCTTTAGAAAAAGCATTAGATTATGAGGAGTGGGGTGTTTCTATTATAAAGGCGAATGCACTTTATGATGGTGGAGATATTTATGCTACGAACTCTTTCAAAGTAAGACAAACTTACAAAGCAAGTCTTTATAGAAATGAGGTGAAAGAGAGCTATTTTGCACTTTTAGAGACATTTTTTTCTCATATAAAAGAGGATAAAAAAATACCTCAGATTTTACATCCACTCAATACAAGAGAAGATATCACAATTGATTGGGAAGAAGATACAACACAAATTATAGTACAAAAGATAAATAAGCTTGATAGCATACCAGGCATTATAGATGAAATTCTTGGTATGAAAGTAGCACTTTTTGGAGCACATGCAGAAGAGAAGCTCTCTGGAAAAAAAGTCAAAGAGATTCTTGCGAAACGTGATGGGGCTATCTGTCTTGCTACAAAAGATGGGGCTGTATGGATTTCACACCTTAAAGAGTTGCATGGGTTTAAACTTCCTGCTACATATGTACTTAAAGAGAAGATAAATGGTATAAAGGAGAGTAGATTATCCCTTCTTTTTGATAAATCTTATGAAACATTTTATGAACTCAGTGTAGAAATGAAAGAGAAAGTTGCCTACCTCTCTTTTGATTTTCATAATGGTGCGATGAGTTCTCAGCAGTCTATTCGTCTCAAATATGCCATAGAGTATCTTAAAGAGGAGTGCGAGGTTTTAGTTCTTTGTGGTGGAAAAGATTTTTTTAGCAATGGTATTCATTTGAATATTTTAGAAGATTCTAAAAAACAGGGTGAAGATGGCTGGAGCAACATTAATGCGATGAATGATGTTATTAAGTCTATTTTAGAAGCAGAAGATATAGTAACAGTCGCAGCTTTGAGTAATAATGCAGGAGCTGGTGGTGTTTTTTTAGCACTCGCTTGTGATAAGGTTGTTGCTAAAAAGAGTGTGGTACTGAATCCTCACTATAAAACTTTAGCATTAAGCGGGAGCGAGTACCATAGCTATACACTTCCAAAAAGAGTCGGTCAAGCGAAGGCAGAAAAAATTCTTGATGAAGCACTCCCTCTTTCTGCTTCCTATGCACAAAGTATAGGGATGATAGATGAGTGTTATACCTCCAAAGAGTTCTCTAAAGCACTTCATGAATATACTTTAACACTTTACTCACAAGAGTTTATATGGCAAAAACAAGACGAGATAGAAGCTCAAAGAGAGAAAATAGAACAGTGTAAAACGCAAGAGTTAGAGAAAATGTACCCTGAATTTTGGGATGAGAAGAGTGCATTTCATCAATATAGACATGAGTTTGTTTACAAGGTATGCAAACAAAAAACACCAGAATATTTACGAGGAGTAAACCATGCATGAGTATAGTGTTGTCCAAGCACTCCTACAGCAGATTGAAGATGTAGCTAAAGAGAATGATGCAACAAAGGTCACAAAAATAGTTACAAAGATAGGTGTTATGAGTGGTATTGAGGCACATCTTTTAGAGATAGCCTTTAACACTTTTAAAGAGAAGACTATCTGTGATTCGGCAGAATTTATTATGAATATACAGGCACTTACTATAAAGTGTAGGGCTTGTCAATCAGTGAGTGAACTTGAAAAGATTCACTACTGTTGTCAGGAGTGTGCATCAACAGATGTAGAGGTGATAGATGGGGAAGAGATGTTCCTTATGAGCTTGGAGATGGAGTAGAAGTATGCAAGAGTATTGGGAAAGTTATATGAAGCCAATCGATGGCAAACCTGCCATGGTTGCGTTTAATGCGGGGGTGAGTGATTATGCTCCAGATGAAGAATATATGTATCTTGCATTTGTAAAGGTGGTACTGCATGATCCAAAAGAAGATGGGCTTGTCACGCAAAAGGAGTCTGATGATGTTGGATTTATAGAAGATAGGTTGGAATTAGAGTCTTTAAGGTACCGCTCTGGGAAGTATATAGGGCGTATTATTAGTGATGGGTATGTTAATTATATCTATTATCTGAAATTAGATTTTGAGTGGAAAGATACAGTGGCTGATGCCATGAAACATTTTGAAAATTATAGTTATGAGTTTGGATCACGTATGGATATAGAGTGGGATGTCTATAAAAAACTTCTTTTTCCAACAGTGAAAGAGTGGCAAATTATCACCAATCATCATGCCTGTGATAAACTCAAAGAGCAGGGTGATACTCTACAAGTAAAACGTGCAATAGAGCATAAGGTTTACTTTGATAATCCAGATAATCGAGAAAAATTTATAACTCTTGTGGAGAGTAAAGGTTTTCACAAACAAAAGAATATGGATGTTCCTTTTCAAAATAAAACTATGTATGGTGTTCAGTTTTATAGAAAAGATAAACCTCACTATTATGAGATAGATGCTCTTAGTATGGAAATTATAAATATGAGTGAAAGTCTTTCTGGACTGTACGATGGATGGGAATGTAGTTTAGCTAAATGATTTAATATAATACAAAAAATATTAAACAATTAATCGTATTGTATTGGAGGTATAGTTTTCATATATTATTTCAATTTGCATACTTAAACAGATATTGATATAGTATCTTTAAAACTCAGCTAACTTTTGCAATATTAATCAAAAATATACAGATATAAAACCATTTGTAGTAAAAAAAATGTAGTAAAACTTTAAAGTCTCAAACCTTAAATCCCTAAAAAAAGGGCTAAACTAAGAAAGAAGAGATTAATCCAATAAGTCCACCAAAAACACCACCCCATACAACGAGCCAATCAAGATGCTCTTTGATGAGTTTTTGAACAATTTCTTTTACCATTTGTGGTGTTAAAATTGCTAATCTTTTGTCAATAACATTTTCAATAGATTGGAGCATATCAATGTTGAGTGAGGAGTTTTGGAGTTGTTCTTGGAGGGTTTGTGTGAACTCATTAGAGTTAACAATCGTTGCGACCGAGTTTTTCATCTTTACTACAAAAGGCTCTTTGAGCCCTTCTAATACTCCTGCACCGCCAAACATACCAAGCATGCCTCCAAGTGGTGATTCCATGACTGTTTGTGAGAGTGCATCAAATGCAGGAGTGAAATTTGTTTTTTGGATGATAGGCTCTAAATCAATCTTTTTTTCTTCATTTTTAAAAAAATTCTCTAACTGTTCAAGGGTGAAAAATTCGCTCATCATCAAGTTTTTTATAGAAGATTTAAATGCTTCAAAACGTAGAGGAATGACTCCTGAACCATAAAGAAAAGGTACTTTTTCAAAAAGCATATAGATAGCAAGTTGATTGGTTATAGCACCTGAGAGTGCAAAAAGACCTGTGTAGAGCAGGGCATTACTATAAAAGGGAACAATAAATGAGCAAAGAACAAAAAGCAGAGCAAGGGTATTTGTGATAAAACTTTTATTGAATTTCAAGATAACTTCCTTTTAAAAGCAAAATTATATACTAAAAGTGTATCATTACAAAAAATTTAGGAGATTTTTATGAAAGAAGAGAGTTATTTACTATTTGAAAAAGAGAGTTTTGAAAAAATTACACAAACAATAGCTGATGAACTTGAAAAACGCAATGAGTCTCCTTTTTGGAAAGATAAGGTTGTGCCTTTTTCTCAAGCGATACTCAGTGTGTTAATTCCCCTGCGAGATAAAGGACTTCTTTTTAATCCACAAGGGCAGAAAGAAACAGACTTGACTCCAGAACTTTTTTTAGAATGGAGTGATTTTGTTAGCTTAAAAACACTCGCATTTACACTACAAAAATCAAATGAAGAAGGGATGCTTGTACGGACTTCTTTGAGTGAAGATGCATCAAAAAAATATGAAGTGATAGATTTGAAATTATTGGGGGATTATTTGAGTAAATATAGTGTGAATCTTGAATATGAAAACTTAGATTTTCCAATTTCTAATTATAACTTGCATCAAGGTGTAAGTAATGTGATTAAATCGCTTTTATAATGTATTTTGTGATATAATCTTTCATTATGAAATGGATTGTATCACTCTTACTTACTACGACACTTTTTGCCATTGTTGATGGGCAACTGCCTTATCCTACAAAGTTCAGTGCAAATGAGATTGCAAAACAGGTCTATTTTGTCAATCATCAGTTTTATCTTAAAAATCAAATTTTAAAATCAACAAAGACAAAAAGCTTGTTAGTTGTGAAAAAACCTTATGGCAGGAAACCTAGGGTGATACGAGTTGAGAGATATTTGAATAATGACTACACAAATGGTCTGATAAAATCCAAAGATTTAATTATTTTTCGTTCTACAAATCTCAAAGGTACGGGTGTGCTTGCAAAAGAGTTTCGGGATGAGCATAAATCGCTTGATATTAGAATGTGGTTTCCAGCATTGAGAAAGGTCAGACGCATGGCAGAGCCTTCAAAAAATATGGGCTATAGTGCTGCAGATGTTGCTTTTTTAGAGGAGGCAAAACTACGAAGATTAAGTGATGATGTTTATACCCTTATAAATAAACAGAAGATGACTTTTCATTTTAGACAGATGCAAATTCCTCATGCACAGCTTACAAGATATACAAAGCAATTACCGCAAAAGAAAAAGAGTCTTACTGCAGAAGTTTTTATCCTCAAAGCTGTTCCTAATGAAAATGCATGGTATGATTACCGTATTGACTATGTCGATACAAAGCACTTTACAACATACAGAACAAAATTTTATAAAGATGGAAAAATAGTAAAAATCATCGATAGACAGTGGGACAAAATAGCCTCACTCCAAGATGAGCGAGCCTATATGTGGTACTATTGGTATAGTATCAATCCTGAAACAAAATTTGAAACAGTCAATTTTGTGCCAAGAAGTATTGTTAAAAACAATGTTACAAAATATAAATCATCCTTTTGGAGTGAACGAACACTCCGCAAGTTAAAATGATTTAACGTAAGAAGAGAAGATACAAAATTCCCCATAAAAGAAAAATCAAAAACCCTAGTATAGTAAAAACAAGAATAACTCGTATACTAAAATAGTACAGGAACTTGATAAATGATGGAATTTTGATGCTACACTACTTCATATACTTATAAGTTTTTAAATGAAGTCCTCTTGTTGCATAATCCATACCGCCTTTAAGATTAATAACTTTATAGTTTAGTTTTTCAGAAAGAAAAGGGGCAAGCATGGAAGTTCTACTGCCTGTGTGGCAAATGAGGGCAAAAGGTTTTTTTGTATCTACAGCTTGGTTGAGCTTCGTTAAAAAAGCATTGATGTCATAGTTACCGCGTTCATCAAAAAAAGTGATAGGGATGGCATTTGCTAAAAGACCACTCTCTCTCCACTCTCCAACTGTGCGGATATCTACAATAGGAATCTTTGAATCGATCAACTTTTGTGAAATATACTCGTTTGTTAGTTCTGCCAACAGTGAAGCAGAAAGTAAGATTAGTGCTAAAAATATTTTTTTCAATTTTTTCTCCAAAATAAAGTGTATAATTATAGCAATAAATAAATAATAGGTTTAAAATGGCAGCATCGAAAAAAGCAGTAGAAAATGCAAATAGACTTCGTTATATTCGTGCACTTGAGCGATTTCACAAAAGTATGATTTCGTATCTTGTCAATACACAAGAACTCACACAAGAGCGCTTTGAGAAAAAATTAGCAAATGCACATACACTTTTACAAAGAACAGAAGCGATACAACTCTATAAAGGAGAGTTGCAAGATTTACAAAATTTTGTGAAAAAGATTATTGCTTATCACGGTTCCAAAGAAGATATACAAAATATAAAAGAAGATATTCTCTACCATTCAAATCAATTAGAGAAGAGTAAAAATGCCAAACGGTATAAAAAAGATAAACATATAAAGTCAAAATTTGATGATTGGGAGTAAATTTAAAATAATTAATTTACTCTTAACCACTATATAGGTAAAATCTATATAATTTTATAAAGTAGGATATAAATGAAACTTTTCTCAGCGCTCTTCATCACACTAATGGCAACAATGTTGTTCTCAGATATTGTTAAAAAAATTGAGTATAAGGGGCTTGTTCATATTTCCAAGCCTGTTGCACTACGAATGTTACAGTTTGATGTAGGGGATGAGATAGATCCCAAACAAGTAGATAATGCCGTGCAAGCCTATTTTAAACAGGGGTATTTTAAAGATATTTGGGTGAGTTTTGATGCTGGAGAATTAGTTTTTAATTTTGTTGAGAAAGCCATTATTTCCAAAGTAGAACTCAAGGGCTGGAAAGATGATGATGAAGAGATTATGGCGAGTGTTGTGCAGATAAAAAAAGGCACACTCTATGATATGAAAAAGCTCGAACAGGCGAAAAAAAGAATTATTCAAGCCATGAGCCAAGATGGCAAGATTGATAGTGTTGTTGAGATAGAGACAGAACATTTAGATAATGGAAGCATGAAAGTGACTTTTGTAGCCAATGAAGGTGGGGAAATTCTCATCGAAAAACTTCGATATAGCGGAGTCAAAGCACTTGACAGTGATGATTTTGATGATGTAATTGCGAACAAAGAACATCAGTTTATGGGTTGGTTTTGGGGAAGAAACAGCGGAAAGATGAAACTCAAAGATTTAGAGTATGATAACCTGAGAATTCGTGATTTTTATATGCAAAACGGCTATCTTGATTCAAAAGTAGACAAACCTTTTGTACGTGTAAATTTTGATAATTATACAGCAGATATGAGTTATGAAATTTTTGAGGGGCAACCTTATACAATTCAAAAAATTACGATTGAACAGGCTAAAGATGTTGCTACAGAGGCTGAGATAAGAGAAAAGATTACCCTTAAAAAAGGGGAAGTCTTTAACATAAAAACATTCCGTGAAGATGCTGAGAAAATTAAAACATTGATTGCAGATAAAAGTTATGCTTTTGTGCAGGTTGTCCCTGATTTACGTAAAGATGAGAAAAAACATACAGTAGAAGTGGTTTTTAAAGTGATGCCTGGCTCCAAGGTAAAAATTCGTAATGTACTCATCTCAGGGAACAATCGAACACTCGATAGGGTAGTGCGACGTGAACTCTATCTTGGGCCTGGAGATATGTACTCTTTAACAGATTTAAAAGATTCCCGAAATTCTTTGGGGCGTTTAGGGTATTTTGATAGTAATACCATAGAAGAAAAACGTATAGATGATCATACTATGGATTTGATGGTGAAGGTGAAAGAAGCACCGACTGGGAATATCCAACTTGGAGGTGGGTATGGAAGTTATGGAGGACTTTTAGTCAATATTGGTGTGAATGATAGAAATATTTGGGGTTCAGGCATTAATGTTGGAGTCAAAGCAGAAAAGTCACAAGTATCAAAGAGTTACTCTTTTAGTATCTCAAATCCACGCTTAAACGATAGCGACTATAGTGGAAACTTTTCTATTTTTCATTCTGCTTATGATTATAATAGTTATACAGTTATTACAGATGGACTCTCTTTTGGAACTGGACATAGATTTACGAGAAATATAACAGGTTATGTAGGCTACGGATATTCGAAAAATAGCTATGAGTTTGCGGGTGATTTTAACTCTAGTTTATATGGAAGTCAATCTTTTTTTGAAGCTTATGATAAGAGTGCCATTACGGTAAGTGCAAAATGGGATAGTACAGATGATTTTTATCTGCCGCGTGAGGGTTTTGAACTCTCCCAGAGTCTCGAGTTTGCAGGTGTTGGAGCAAAAGCGAAATTTGTAAAAAGTAAAACAAACTTTAGTATTTATAAAGGAATGGCAGAGTATTTGAACTTTGATGCTATTTTTCGATATAAAGCACGATTTTATACAATGTTTGATAATGGCTACATTCCTTTAGCTGAGAAGTTTTATATGGGTGGTATTGGTTCAGTGAGAGGGTATCAATCTTATTCGCTTTCACCAATGGTTGCAGATACTACAGGGTATGATTCTTATAATGGACAAAGAATTCGAAGAGTTGGGGGAACAGCTACCTTTTCAAACAATTTAGAGATGAGTTTACCACTCGTACCAAGTGCAAAAATGCGTCTAGTTACTTTTGTGGATTGGGGTGTGATTACAGATAATATTACATCAAATCTTGTGAATGAAAATATGATTAGTCGTGGTGGTTATGGGGCTGGAATTGAGTGGTTTTCTCCTGTTGGACCAATACAGCTTATGTTTGCAAAACCATTACTTGATAAACCAGATGATAAAACATCTGTCTTTGAGTTTACAATGGGACAAAGATTTTAGAAGTTGATTGTAATCTTTTGGTTACACTCAATTTTTTTGACGGCTTCTTGCGCAAGATAGAGATTTTTCTCAGAGACAATAAACAATTTTGCATCTTCAAATGTTATATCAAAATCAATATTTCGAGGTCTATGACTTAAAAGTGCGATACTGAGTGAAAATATATAACTGAGTACATTTGTTGTATGCTCTTTGGGGAGTAAGAGTTTATACTTTTTGAGATGTGAACTCGCTGGAAGTCTGTTTTTTGTGTACTTACAGAGTGTTGCAATGAGCATAATACTTTCATGGGAGAAACCATACTCTAAAGAGTTCTGTATAAGTGTATAAGCATGCTTGTTTTGCGAGTAAAAATGGATGTTCGCTCCTGCAGCATAGAGTTTAGCTGCTATTCCCAATTCGTAGCGGTAGTGCTCTTTGATTTGAAAATATTGATGCGTGAGATCAAAGATCTTTTTACTCAGTTTGCTGAGTTGATTTGCATAGTGTTTATTCTCAACATGAACATCAAGAATTTGTCTGAGTGATGTGTTAAAGTGTTCAGGAAATTTGTGCTTTGCATGGCGTAGTAAATCAGCCAGATAGACTCCCTCTCGCACCCCCACACCACTTGCGATTAAAGTTTTTGGCTGGAGCTTTCGCATGACTCTTTGTAAAATTAACGCACCTGGTTTGATGACATCAAATCGACTCTCTTTAATGCCGAGACTTTTGAGTTGTTTTGTATCTGCTTGTAAAATTTTTGTGATGAAATCTTCAAAGAGGGCACTCTTTTCTTTAAAGGCATGAATTTTATCAAGGGGATAATTTGTTGTATGCATAAGTGCTGCGCCAAGTGCTCGAAATGTGCCTCCGATGCCAACGAAAGTAGTCACTTCAAATGTATCAAGAAAGTCTAATTGTGTATCTATATATGCAAGCGCTTCATCAAAGTTTTGCTCATCACAAAAGAGTTCTTTGAGTCTTACTGTTCCTAAGTTTAAAGAGATTGTATGCGTAATCTTGTTGGCATCAATGAGTGCAAATTCTGTCGAACCGCCACCTATATCGATACTAAGAGAAGTTTGGAGTTTTGGAAGGAGATTGGTGCATGCAAGTGCTCCAAAGTATGCCTCTTTTGCTCCATCAATAACCTTGATGTGCAGCTTGAGCTGCGCTCTTACTTTATGGATGAACTCTTGTTTGTTAGGGGCATCCCGAAGGGCTGATGTTGCAACACACAGTGTTTTGCGAACACTCAAGGAGTCTGCGATTGAGAGGAAATTCTCAAGGGCATCATAGGCTCTTTGCATAGGAATTGCTTGGAGATTACCTTGGTTTTTATAAGCATGCTCAGAAATGCGAACACGACTTTTTTCTTCATGCAGCAGTCGAAACGCAAAGCGCGATGTTTTTTCGTAGATAACCATTCTAACAGAGTTAGAACCTATATCTATGACGGCTGTGCGTTTTGCCAAAATCTACTCTTCTAGTTCTAAGTTTTTAAGCTTAAATTGAAGTTCTGCAATAGATTCAACATTGTCTTTGTCAGGGACAATACAATCAACCGGACAGACGGAAATGCAGGCAGGTTCATCATAAATGCTCACACACTCTGTACAACGATCAGGGTCAATAAAGTAAATTGGGTCGCCCTCTTCAATTGCAGTTGTCGGACACTCTTCTCTACAAGCATCACAGGCAATACATTCATCATTTATAATTAGTGCCATTAAAAAACCTTATTAATATTTAGTGTCCGATTTATAACAAAAGTAAGCTTTAATATTTTTGAAATTTTAGCTTTTTAGCGCTAAGATGCATGAAAGTTTTGAATTGAGTTGTAAAGAAGCAACAGTTCCCTCTTTTGCATCTTTTCTATTTTGAAGATTAATGTATGCACCAAGTGCATCCGCAGCACTTTTTGCAAGAAAAAGTCCGAGTCCAACTCCTTGTTTGTTGCCTTGGCGTTTAAAGGGTGCAAACAAATCCATACTCTCATCGATACCACACCCCTCATCAATGACTTCTATAAGTAAACCGACATCATCTTGGGAGCTTTGTAAAATGATTTTTTTCCCCTTAGGGGTAAATTTGAGTGCATTTTGCAAAAAGTTTTGAATGATTTGATTTAAAAGAGAGACTTGAAGGTTTGCCATAAAAGCATTTGGTTTGAGATTGACAATGAGCTCTTTGCCCTCACTTTGCGCAAGGAGTTGAAAATCATTTGCTTTGTTTTGTAGGAGTTCTATAATGTCTGCAACAACAGGCTTGTCGAGTTGTGCACCCTCTTGCCTGCCTATTTGTAAAATATTTGAGACGATAATATTCATTTCATCAATTGTTTTGTTCGTTGTTTGGAGTGCCTCTATGTACTCTTGGGGTGATCTTTTTTTGATGAGGGTCACTTGGTTTTTTAACTTAATGACAGCAAGCGGTGTTTTGAGCTCATGTGCTGTGCCTATAAAGAGTTCTTTTTGGTACTTGACAAAGTTTTGAATTCTGAGAATCAGGTGGTTTATGGTGACACCAAGGGGCTCAAACTCTATGGGAAGCTCATTGATTTTGATGGGTTCTATTAAATGCTCATTCATGTTAGAGAGTTTGGCTGTAAGTGATTTGAGCGGGCTTACAAGCATTTGTGAGAGTGCGAGTGCATAAATAAAGATAATGAGAAAACTCGCAATATTGATAATGAAAATATAATGAAAAATTTTATCAAGCAACATTTTAGTTTGTGTAATCTCTTTCGTGACTTTGATATAGGTCATTTCGTTGAGATTATAAGGGTAGAGGAGGGTTAAATAGGTATATTTCCCCTCTGTTGTTTCATACATAGCAATGTCATTTTGTTTTGTTTTGAGTGCTATCATTTCAAATTTGACAGAGAGAATGTCCTGATTGAGTCTGTTTCCATTAGCTTGTGTAATGAGTTTGTTATGAGTAATATTTTGGGCATACTGTAAAAGTTCTTGATGCTTCTCTTCGTAGATAGAGTTCTCTATGTAAAGGTATAAAAGCGATGAAAAAGTGACGATGAGAATGAGTGAGGAAAAAACAAGTTTAACAAGAAAGTTTTTGCGAATACTTTTTTGATAAAACATGTTTTTTCTCTATGCAGAAAGCTTAGTTTGCTTCTTTAGGAAAACAAAAACGGTACCCACGACGGCGTACAGTTTCAATGGTTGTAATCCCTAAGGGTTTATCCATTTTTTGTCGAATTTGGTTAATGGCAACTTCAATTACATTTGGAGTCACAAGTTCAGGCTCTTCCCAGATAGCATCAAGGAGTTGCTCTTTAGAAACAATTTGGTCACGATGACGTGCAAGGTGAGTGAGGACTTCAAAAGGTTTTCCTTTGAGTTCTATTTCTGCTTCTATGTAGATGATTTTTTCCTCTTCAGGGTTAATGATAAGATCATCTATTTCAATGATGTTACTGCCACCAAAACGTAGTCTTGCTTCAAGACGTGCGATGAGTACATCAAAATCAAAAGGTTTTCTGATGTAGTCATCAGCACCTGCACGGAGTGCTTCGATTTCACTCTCATTATCATCTCTTGCAGAGAGTACAACGACAACAGTTTTTGGTGTTTTTGCTTTAATATCACTGATAATATCCACTGAATTACCATCTGGTAACATCCAATCCATTAGCACTAAATCGTAGTTACGAATATCAAGATAGTACTCACCATCTTTGAGTGTTTCAACAACATCGCTTTGGTAGCCAAACTCTTTGAGTCCCTCAGCAAGCATCTTGTTTAATGTAACTTCATCTTCTATAATTAAAATGCGCATTCATGATTTCCTAATATGTAAATAATTTGGCGCAATTATAGCATAGTTTTAGTTTAGTTTAAAGTTTTTTTCAATTTTCTTTAAAAAAATATAAAGTTTATATTAAGAATCGAAATGAAAAATATCACTGACACTCACAATAGTGTTTTGTATGATAGTTGGTTTTGTGATTTTAAGTTCTAAGCTCTCTATGGTAGGAAATGCTTCTTTTAAGGTGTGTGAGAGGGTGTTAATAGCCTCTTCAATGAGAAGAAATTTTTGCTCTTGCATTGTCATTTCAATGAGATTGGCAACTGTGGCATAGTTGATAAAATTGGCATTGTCAAATGTATAGTTGATTGTAAGATTTACAATGATTTCTTGCGGTTTTTCTCTTTCAAAATCTAAAATTCCAAGAATAGCTTGAAATTTTAAATCTTCAATATAAATAGTCATTACACGACACGTTTCTCTTCACCTTTGAGGAGGCGAATGATATTGGGAATGTGTTTGTAAAAGAGAATAGCGACAATTAAAACAACAGGAGCATGTGCCATCTGCGGGTGGATAAAAAAGCTTGAAATTGCGAGTGCAAGGACACCTGTGAGTGAAGAGACAGAAGATATT